>CAYYOO010000162.1:0-1500 GCA_964473335.1 uncultured Thermoplasmatales archaeon | reverse complement strand
CATCATAAAGAAACAGGTACAATATTATTTATGGGTGAGGTAAATAATTTAGAAGATTTAGAATAAACCTTTTTTCTTTTTCTTCTTTTCCTTTTTTTCTTTCTTTTTTTTAGCAATTTCTTCCTGATGTCTTTTTTCTTTTGTTTCAAGTCCTCTTAAAACCCGGATCCTTGAATCACAATGTTTGATTTTTTCCTCTATTTTTTTCTTTCCTATGTTGAACTGGGCTCTATTGATTTTTCCTTGGTCTAATTTGTCTTTTAAATCATCGATTTTTCCATTTAGTTTTTCAATTTCTTTTTGTTTTTTTCCAATCTTTTTTTCTAATCTATCCAGGAAACTCATTTTGTTTTACCCCACAACTCTTTTCTATGTGCTTCTAATGTATTGTTTTCTTTACCTAAATACTCTGCGAAAGTTTTAACTTTTTTGTTTTTTAAATATGCAACTGGGAAATTTTCTTTGTATTTTATATCACGCAGAAGATGATGGTCTAGAATTATTTGACAATTAAGTTTTTCATAGATTTTTCTAAAGTTGTCTGAAGCCATCTCTAAATTTTCTTTGCTGAACCGCCAGCCTAGAAAGATTGTAGGCGGTCCATCTATAATCAATATATCTGGTTTTTGTTTTAATATATAATCAGTTGCATCCTTTGTTACAGGTCCTTGAACATCTGAAGAATGTAGAATAGTTTCTTTTCCATGTTTTATCGTTGTCATAATAACATATCCGAGTCTGACGTTTTCAGGTCCATGGAAAAAAGCAGGTGAAAACTCAATTTTTGTTTTTCCAATTTTTTGTTTTGTATCATCTGCATAGATTATTTTACAGAAATCACCAACTTGGTTTTTGAAATCCTTTCCTCTCTTTGTTTGAGATTTATTTATATTTTCGTCTATACTTTTAGCAAATACTTTTTTGCTTATGTAAAAAGTTTCATTTGGATCATAATGATCATAGTGATAATGTGATATTGTAAATATATCACAATTTTTTGCATATTTTGAAATAGTATTTTTTGCCTTAAATAATGCCTCTTGTTCTTTTGGATGTGGTGGAAGTCTGTATCTTTTTGGACCCAGTGCTGCCGATGGATCAATTAATATTTTACAGTCATCAGTTTCAACATATGTAGCCATTGATCTTACACCTAATGAATCTGATGCGATTGGTATTATTTTCATTTTTTTACCTCATAATTTATCTATATTTATCCCGGTTAAATATGGTTTTTTCTTTATATATAATTTTAAAGATTCGGTGAAAAGGGATCATAGCAGTTTTTGTTTTCATAAAGGATTTACCTATATCAACTATTTCTTCTCCAGTAATAGTTTTTGTATCTTTTTCTGCTCCTCTGTGTAAATACCAAATTTCAGCTCTTTTAAAATCAAGATCTTCCTTCCATTTTATTTTATTTAGAATTATTCTAGGGTTTTTAATTTTATCACCTTTTAGCAAGAAGACCACCTCAATTCATTAGGTGGATGAATTGCG
>CAYYOO010000161.1:0-1514 GCA_964473335.1 uncultured Thermoplasmatales archaeon | reverse complement strand
AAGCAAAGAATTTAAATGGAATAATTGAGCTTCCATGGTGTGGAAATGAAGATTGTGCACTTGAAATAGAAGAACTAATTGAAGGAAACACATTAGGTGAACCAGTAGAGAAAGAAGAGTGCAAATCAGATTGTCCGATTTGTAAAAAGAAAGGAAAAACCTATATGAGATATGCAAAAACATATTAAAAGAGAGGTATGAAAAATGAGTGGAAAAATATCAGATTTTTTAAGAGAATATATACTAATTTTTAGTATAGTTTTAACAGTATTAGGGATAATTGTATTTTTTATAGGGGTAACTGGTACTTTTTTTAGAGAGTTTTTAGAATCTAGTTTAAATTTATCTGGCGATATACTTGATTGGAGTGCATATATATTGGTATTTGGTTTTATAGTATTAGCGTTTGGAATATACTATCTATATGTGTTCTTAAAAAACAAGAAATTTATCCTAAAAGAACTTAAGACAAATAAAAGATCTGAACTTAAAAAAACCCATTTAGAACTTAAAAGAACTGTCAAACATATGCCTTCTAAATATAAAAAAATGCTAAAAGAAAAAGAAGAAGAACTACATATTAGATAAAAATTTATTTTTGTTATTTTGTTGGAAGGTGAATTAAGATACCAGATTTCTATGTTATAATTGTAGAACCAAAATATAGCGGCAATATTGGTGCATTAGCAAGACTAATGGCTAATTTTGATTTTAAAAATCTATATCTAGTTAATCCTTGTAAGATAGATGATGAGGGATATGCCCGTGCAATGCATGCAAAAAATATTTTAGATAATGCAAAAGTTTTTGATGATTTTAAAAAATCAATAAAAGACATGGATTATTTGATTGCAACATCATCAATAGAGAGTCTTAATGATAAAAAACATTTGAGAAATGCTACTGAAGTTGAGGAATTATCAGATAAAATTATGAATCTAGAAGGAAAAATTGGTCTAGTTTTTGGTAGAGAAGATTATGGATTATATAATGAAGAAATAGCTTTATGTGATTCTTTAGTTAGAATTCCAACTAGTAAAAATTATCTGTCGATGAATCTATCACATGCTGCAGGGATTGTTCTTTATTTACTTTTTGTTAAAAAAAATACAATCCAAAAGGAAAAAAAAGACATTACTGGAGTTGAAAAAGAAAAATTATATGGATTTTTTTCTGATCTTCTTGATTTAATTGATTATCCTGATCATAAAAAAGAAAAAACAAATGTAATGTTTAAGAGAATCATGGGTAGAGCAATTCCCTCAAGATGGGAATACCACACATTAATGGGTGTTTTTAGTAAAACCCTTAAAAAGATCAAAGATAAAAAGAAGTAATTAAATTGTTTCAATACTAAAAATTGCTTTTGTATCTTTTAAAGCTGTATGAACTTTATCTGCAAACCATATAAGATCTTCAAGTTCGACATTTTCTTCATCCCATATGTATACAAAATCGTAGTTACCCTTAGCTGCTTTGAAACCAAGGTTAAGAAGTTGGTTTTTCACTTCAGA
>CAYYOO010000160.1:0-1522 GCA_964473335.1 uncultured Thermoplasmatales archaeon | reverse complement strand
GGACAAGTGATCATCCTTTTACTTGGAAGGTTAGAGCTAGTACATATGCTAATATTCTACCATGGATTCCAATGTTAAAAGGCGAACAAATAGCTGACATTCCGCTAGTTGCAGCAAGTACCGATCCATGTATGAGCTGTACTAATAGAGTTGGTTTTGTACAAAAGAAAAATAGTAACAAATATGAATTAAATAAAGAACAACTTCATGATTTAAGTGTTAAAAAGACAAGGAGGCTGATGAAATAATGAAATTTACTATGCTTCCAAGAGTATTTGCGCAGATGTTTAAAAAACCATGGACTAATAAATTCCCTGCAAAATACATTCCAAATGATGTGACAAAATATCTAAAGGATGTTGAGGCGGGAAAAGTAAAGATGATCCCCCCAGTTAAAACTCCTCCTGATTTTCGCGGTAAAATAAAATATGATAAAGAAAAATGTATCGGATGTAAACTATGTATCAGGGTCTGTCCATGTGAAGCAATTGAGTTTAAACCTAAAGAAAAGAAGATAAAGATATATGTTTCAAGGTGCTGCTTTTGTTCGCAGTGTAATGATATATGCCCAGTTAATTGCCTGAGTATGAGCGATGAGTTTTTATTAGCAGATACAGATAAATACTCAAAAGATCTGATTGTCGAATAATGAAATTAATTTTTAAGGGAACAGTACAAGGAGTTGGTTTTAGACCTACTATCTACAGGTTAGCAAAACGTATGGGCCTATCAGGTTATGTTTTAAACAAAGGATCAATAGTAGAAGTAGTAATAGATAGAAATGAAGATGAATTTATCAAAAAACTAAAAGAAAATCTTCCATCTATTGCAAATATTGCTAGCATTGAAAAAATTCCTTTTAATAAAAAATATAAGGATTTTAAGATTCTTTATAGTAAAACTGGTGACAAGCACAGTCAAATTCCTTATGATACTGCAACATGTAGTAATTGCTTGAATGAAATTTTTGATAAGAACAATAGACGATACAAGTATCCTTTTACAAACTGTACCGTGTGCGGTGCTAGATTCAATCTCATTGAGGATATTCCTTATGATCGTGAACGAACCAGTATGAAAGAATTCTCTTTATGTGAAGATTGTAAAAAAGAATATACAGATCCTATGAATAGAAGGTATCATGCACAAACTATAAGCTGTCCAAAATGCGGCCCTAAATATTTTTTCTTTGATAAAAATAAGAAAAATCTAGGAAGTAAAAAGGCTATAATTAGATTTTCAAAAAAAATCGATTCAGGAAAAATAGGTGTTATAAAATCCTGGGGTGGAATGCATATTTGTTGTAATCTTGATGAAATAACACCTTTTCGTGAATGGTATAATAGACCTCAAAAATCCTTTGCAGTAATGGTAAAAGACATCAAGACTGCAGATAAATATGGTAAAATTACTGATTATGAAAGAAAAGTTCTTTTTTCAAATAAAAGACCAATAGTTCTAGTTGAAAAAAAGAAATGTGAAGAGGCATCACCTGGTCTTAATACAATTGGTTTATATTTGC
>CAYYOO010000159.1:0-1638 GCA_964473335.1 uncultured Thermoplasmatales archaeon | reverse complement strand
AAAAAAAGAAATAGAAAATATTGGTAGCGACAAATATAGCATTTCAATAATGGCACCTAAAGCAATAACTAAAGTTATAAAACTAAAAAACGTAACATTGCAGGATGCAATAATAATCAAACAGGACATGCTTTCTATTGGTGGAGAAGTAGCAGTTCCTAAAAATACCTTTGAGTTAAAAGAAAAAAAAGCAGATATTCTTATTATCGGAAATCTATCTCAGCATAAAATTCTAATAAAAAAACTAAAGCGGCATTATCCAAGAATCAAAAAAATCGCGACAGACCTAGAACTTATTTTAAAGGATTTAATATGAAACTTTTTAACTATGATCTAAAAAATAAAACTCTTATCATGGGTATTTTAAATGTTACACCAGATAGTTTTTCAGATGGCGGAAAATTTAACAGCTATGCTAAAGCAGTAGAACATGCAAAAAAAATGGAATCTGAAGGTGCTGATATTATTGATATTGGAGGTGAATCAACAAGACCTGGTGCTAAAAAGATATCAGCTGAAATTGAATTAAAACGTATTTTACCGATTGTAAAAAAACTTTCAAAAGAAATTGATATTCCAATCTCAGTTGATACCTATAAATCAAGTGTAGCAAAGAATTGTCTTGATGCAGGTGCTTCTATGATTAATGATATTACTTCTCTCCTAGGAGATGATAGACTAGCAGATATAATAAAAGAATTTAATGTTCCGATATGTATCATGCACATGCTTGGTACACCTGAAAACATGCAAAAAAATCCAAATTATAATAATATAATCAAAGAAATTAAGGATTTTTTAAAAAAAAGAGCACAATATTTAGTTGATAAAGGGATAAAAAAGAACAAGATAATAATTGATCCTGGCCTTGGTTTTGGAAAGAGAACAGGTAATGGTATTGAAGACAATTGTAAAATTATTGCAAACATTAATGAATTTAAAAAATTAGGTTATCCTGTTCTTATTGGTGCATCTAGAAAGACATTTATTGGAAATGTTTCTGGTGAAAAGAAATTAAAAACAGATGATCGAATTGAAGGAAGCCTTGCTGCTGCTTGTATTGCATCAATAAAAGGTGTAGATATCCTAAGAGTTCATGATGTAAAAAAAACTCGGCTTGCACTTGATATTGTAGATTGCATCAAAAAAAGTTAAAAATTTAATTTTGGTGTTTATCGTATAGAAATATTTATATACATAGATAATAATAAATATATTAAAGTTAGGTGATTAAACCATGGAAAAAAATAAAATTAAATTCTTAGCAATTGCAATAGTAGGTTTGTTTATGGTTCTTTCTTTTAGTCCAACAACAACTGCTGTTAAAAATAAAAATGTACTTGATCTAATAGAAGTAGAAGTTACTGATTATAAATCTGATGGTACTAAAGACACTAGAACTGTTTTATTAGAAAAATCAGCTATAAAAGACTTGAAAGACAGATTTTTAGGAGCTGAATCCTTATCTGAAAAACTTGAAGTATTGAAAGATTTTGATCTTGTATCAAAAGATACAAGCGTTCAGGACTGGTTTTCAGGAATGCTTGATATAGCAAATGATTTAGGCATAAAAAATAGAAATCGTTTAACAAGAACAAAAATCAAACTACCATTCATGATAAGTGCATTAAATAAAGT
>CAYYOO010000158.1:0-1813 GCA_964473335.1 uncultured Thermoplasmatales archaeon | reverse complement strand
AAAAAAGCATACAGAAAACTTGCATTAAAGTATCATCCAGATAAAAACAAAAGTGATGATGCTGAAGAAAAGTTCAAAGAAATATCTGAAGCATATGCAATTCTCCATGATGACGAAAAAAGACAGATGTATGATCAATACGGTCATGCAGGAATAGATCAGCAGTTCACTCAGGAAGATATTTTTAGAAATGCCGATTTTGGAGATATCTTTAGAAACATGGGTTTTGGTTTTGATATAAACGATATTTTTGAACAGTTCTTTGGAGGCAGAAGAGGATACGGCAGAAGACAAAGAAGCCCCCGTGGAAGTGATCTAAGATATGATATTCAAATAAACCTAGAAGATGCATATAAGGGTCTTAAAACAAATATTAGAGTTCCTAGAAGTGAGACCTGTGAAAGTTGTAGTGGGTCTGGTGCAAAAAAAGGAACAAATCCTGAGACCTGCCCAAAATGTAGGGGTGCAGGACAGATGAAGCAATCAAGAAGAACAGCCTTTGGAATGTTCACTCAGGTAGCTCCTTGTAATAAATGCGGTGGTCAGGGTAAAATCATAAAAACTCCTTGTCCAGAGTGTAAAGGAAGAGGTATAGTACAAAAAACTAGAGAGATAGAGATAAATATTCCTTCTGGAGTGGATGATGGTTCACAATTAAGGTTATCTGGTGAAGGTGAAGCTGGACCCGGTGGTACTGGAGATCTCTATATTGTTGTACATGTAAAAGAGCATCCAGGGTTTAAAAGAAGAGGTCTTGATTTGTATAAAACAGTAGATATTACTTTTCCAGAAGCGGCTCTTGGTACAAAAAAGGAAATTAAAACTATTGAAGGAAAAACTCAAACAATTAAGATTCCTAGTGGAACTCAAAATGGTGAAATAATCAAGATGAGAAAAGAAGGAATGCCTGATCTTAGAAATCGGGGCAGAGGGGATCTATTTGTAAATGTTAAAGTAAAAACACCTGAAAAATTATCAAGAAAAGCAAAAAAATTACTTGAAGAGTTAAATGATGAGATAAAGGGAAATGTTTAAATAGTAGTTTAAATACAGAATAATGAAAGGGAGGTAATTTATGATACCAGATGATGAAGACAGAGATAAAAGAAAGAAAAGACGTAAAAATCCATTTGATATGTTCGGCTTTGATGATGATTTTATCAGAGACGTTTTTGATGATGATCGATTCAAAGAAGATATTAGAAGGATGACTGAAGAAATGATGAAAATGTTTTCAAATGCCCAACCTGGAAAATCAATAGTACATGGATACAAGATAAACATAGGGCCAGATGGAAAACCAAGGATTGAGGATTTTGGAAATAGAACAACAAAATCTCCTGAGGGGAAACATTCGATATCTGAAGAAAGAGAACCAATAACAGACATTATAGAAGGAGATAATGATGTCGCAGTTACAGTTGAAATACCTGGTGTCGAAAAAGAAGACATCGATCTAAATATCACTAGAGACAAACTAGAAATCAAAGTAGATACTTCAAATAGAAAATATCATAAAACACTTGATATGCCCTGTAATGTAAAACCAAAAACAACAAAAGCTACATACAAAAATGGAATTTTAGATATAGTCATAAAACGCAGAGAAAAAAAGAAAGAAGGCGAAGGATACCACGTAGATATTGAATAAAATTCTATTTTAATTTATATTTTATTATTTTTTAAACAAAATATTTATATACTACTTTCATATGTCCTGTAATTAACCGGATGGGGGTTTTTTCCTACTATTCATTTTATCACATCATAAAATTTTTAATTTACCCTCATCCATTCACCTCTTTTAGAAAAA
>CAYYOO010000157.1:0-1916 GCA_964473335.1 uncultured Thermoplasmatales archaeon | reverse complement strand
GGCTTAGCCGGATTTGAACCGGCGAACTTCGCCATGTGAAGGCGACGTCATAACCGCTAGACCATAAGCCCAAAACAATATTTTTTTAACTTAATATAATAAATCTGTTAAAATATTTTCGAAAAATACCTTAAAATAAGCCTTTTTTAGAAAAAATTTATCAACTAATAGGGTGTTTATATTTTTGTAATAGCAATAATATTTATTCATGGGGGACAAAAGTATATGTCAATCTTTGATATTTTCAAGAAAAACAAAAAAGAAGAAAAAAAAGAACAAAATAAAGAAGAAGTAGATTCTGAACCAGAAGAAACAAATGAGATACTTGATGAATACAGTGAAACATTAAAAACAGGTTCAAAGAAAAAATCAAAGACTAAAGAAAAGCAACATCTCTGGAGAAACGTTGATAAAATTGAAGAAAATATAGATAATATTCATATAAAAAATGCTAAAAAACCTTCAAACCAGGTACAAAAAAAAGTCGATACAATAATAGAAAAAACAAAAAAAAAGCATAGAGCACCATCAAATGTAATATATGTAGTAACAAACCCTCAACCAGGACAAGTGAGAGGAGACTGGGCTGTAAGAGGACATAAAAAGATATACAGCCATCACAGAAAAAAAGAAAATGCTATAAAAAAAGCAAGAGAGATAGCAAGGAAAAAAGAAGCAACAGTCATGGTACAAAATACTGATGGAACATTTAGTGATGGATTCAAACCAAGGTCAAAATAAATTTTTTAATTGTGAATAAATGATATCTATCCTACGAATTGGTCACAGAATTCCAAGAGATAAAAGAATAACAACACATGTTTCACTTGTTGCAAGAGCTTTTGGTGCAGATAAGATACTTATTGATGGTAAAGATAAAAAAATTGAAGAAACAATAAAATCTACATGCAATCGTTTTGGAACAGGTTTTAAGATAGAAACAGGTATAAAACCAAAAAAGATAATCAAGAATTGGGATGGAAAAATAATACATTTGACAATGTATGGGCAAAAACTTGATACTTTTTTAAAAAGATATAAAAATTTTACTTCAGAAGATATACTAATAATAATTGGTGCAGAAAAAGTGCCTTATGAAATCTATGAACTATCAGATTATAATGTTTCAATTGGAAACCAACCACATTCAGAGGTTTCAGCACTTGCAATTTTTCTTGATAGAATAACAAAAGGAAAATGGATAAATAAAGAATTTTTTGGAAAAATGCAAATAATACCTAGTAATTCAGGTAAAAAAGTAATTTCAAAGGAAAATACAGATGAATAAGATACCAACAAAAGAAGAATGTATAAAACTATTAAAAAAAGAAGGATGCTCAGATAATGTAATAAATCACTGTAAAGCAGTAAGCAATTATGCAGTAAAAATAGCAGAAAAAGCAGGTGCAGATGTAAAACTTGTTATGGCAGGATCATTACTTCATGATATAGGTAGATCAAAAACACATAGTATCATCCATGTATTAGAGGGAATAAAAATTGCAAAAAAATTAGGGCTATCTAATGAAATTGTAAGAATAATAGAAAGACACATAGGTGCAGGAATAACAAGTGCTGAAGCAAAAAAATTAGGTCTTCCACCAAATAATTATATGCCTATTACACTTGAAGAAAAGATTGTGTGTCATGCAGATAATTTGATACAGAGTGGTAAAAAACATAGTATAGAAATAGAGATAAAAAAGGCAATAAGAAAAGGATACAAAGAGTATGCAATCAGATTAATTGATTTACATAAAGAACTTAGTGAAAAATGTGGTATGGATTTAAATAAAATATAGTTTTTTTACCAGAAAAAATAAATATGGTATCATATATTTTGCAAATCCTTAAAAATTTTATTTGCAGGGGTAGCCAAGCCTGGCCAACGGCGCAAGGTTGAGGGCCTTGTCCTG
>CAYYOO010000156.1:0-1922 GCA_964473335.1 uncultured Thermoplasmatales archaeon | reverse complement strand
TTCAACGCGCTCTTTTATGTCTTTTCCTAGAGAAATATTTAGACGTGCTTCAATGAACCATTTTGTGTATTCATTCCATTCATCAAATTTTCTATGATATTGTTTTGAAAGATTTGCAAAAGGTATCTTGCTTGCCCAATTTTCAGATTTTATTAAAACATCATCTGGAATTTTTAATTTGAACCTATAAAACTCACTACTGTATTCTTTTTCTCCTTCCAATTCAATTTCTTTGTTGATAAAAGGATGCACTGCTTCTGACCTTCCTGCTGTTCCTACACTTATACCGCCGCCAACACCTTTTTCTTTTAAAGGAATTTTCTGTAAATTTAAATTCGGCTCTTTTTTGCTGTTTGTTATATTCTTGCCTATTGGATTTCGACGTACAAGAATTCCTACTCCTGCAAAAAGAACATTTAGTTTTTTTGCTTTTATAGGTTTATTTGTACTCAGTCTGATTTCTCCTTCAATTATGTCGTTTGGAGAAAAACTTCTTTTTCCTAGATTTATTTCAAGTTTTGCTTTTTGCTTTCCAAATATCATATCTTTCCCCGCATTATTTTTATATGTATTTTTAAGGATGTTTATTTCTCTATAATCTTAAATCACATATCAAAGTCAATAAATTCCCAATCTATTCCCTCTTGCGTTTCGTATATTTTGTACGTCTCTGAATTAAGCCATGGTCCACTACGAGTATATTCTGTAGAATTCTCTTTGTAATTAATTTTAAAATAAAAATTTGAATAGTTATTTTCTATATTTTCAGGTATTCTAATCATATAAGACTCAGACTCTCCTTTCTTTATACTTATGTTACAAGTTGTATTATAGTCTGGCTTAGTTGTGTTTTTTTCTTTTGTATGGAATTCTCCTTCATAAACTTCAAAAACTAAAAAGCCTTCTATGGTACCTGAACAGTTGTTAGTAATTGTTATATTGTCACTAGGTCCTACTAAATTTTTATTATTATCTGTTTGGTTATCTTTAGTTTCCTGATCTAAACATCCACTGAAGATTATAGCTAATAATAGAGTATTAATAGATAAAAGAATTATTTTACTATGCATCCCATTCTCCTCAGAAATATAAAATATATTGTTTCTTTATAAAATTATCTAAATTTCATGTCAACTTGAGTAACGCACACTTTTTTGCCATTAAACTGACGTTCGAATCCATCCCGTGCATAATTTTTATTAAAAGTATGGAAAAATATAAGTTCAAACACAATATTTGATATTGTTGTGATGGGATGAAAAAACAACTAATAGTGTTTGTTATAGTTTTTTTATTATTTTTAGTAAGTCTTAACGGATGTATACAAAATAGCAATGACACTTCTAACAATGTAAAACCTAACGATGATGCTAACGAACCAGATTTAGATTCTGTATTTTCTTTGCGTAACTCTAGTCCAAAAATATACAATAGGACAGCTTCAAATGATGCTTCAGACTATTTAGGTGATAGAATTGCATTTGAAGCATTTAGTGATTGGAAAAATTATTCACCTTTAATTGAAAAAGTAAATGAAATTATTAATGGTTTGAATACAAATTATGAAAAATTCTGGGCAATAGCAAATTATGTTGTAAGTTGTAGAGAATATGGTAAACCATCACCTGCAAATGAACTAAAATCTGTAATTGATATTTTTGAGTCTGATTCTGGAATTTGTTTAGATGCTTCAATATTATGCACAGCAATGTTACGAATTGCAGGTATACCTGCAAGATCTGTAACACCCAATAGGTTCCATGAATTTAATCAAGTTTTTATTGATAACAGTTGGATATCATTTGATATAACTTTTGGGAGAGGAGAGCCATGTGTTATAAATTCTCTAAACCGAGGATATCATCCATTTTTTGTATTTTCTTATAATAAATCATATGTAAATTTTTCAGGCTATAATGATA
>CAYYOO010000155.1:0-1984 GCA_964473335.1 uncultured Thermoplasmatales archaeon | reverse complement strand
GTATGGAGAAAAATATAGAGTATGAGAAAAATACTAGTAGGATTTGATGGTTCTGAAGGATCTGAACAGGCCATAAATAGGGCTTTGATGCTTATATATGAATATGGTGTTCTGATAATACTTGCAGTTATTCCAAAAAACGATATTCGTTCTTTTGTAGATGATGATTCTTATAATAAACTAAAAAGAAAAGCTGAAACTCTTATTTCAAATACAATCAGCGATCTAGGTCAACAAAGTTTTGACATCAAGGGAATTGTTGAGGAGGGAGATGCTGCAGCAAAGATAATTGATGTTTCAAATAGAATGGATGTTGATTTAATTGTTCTTGGAAGCAAAGGTAAAGGTGAGATTGGAAACTATCCTATTGGAAGTGTTGCAAATAAGGTAGTTCAATATGCTCATAAACCGGTTATGGTTGTGAGATAAGAAACTTTTTGTTACATTAATAACAGATTTTATTATATTATTGTTATTTTTATTACATTAGTTTTAATAGATACTTGTTTTTATTTTAATAAAAAAGGTGATTCAGAATGAAGAAATTAATAGCAATATCATTAGTATTACTAATGGTTATAACAATCATACCTTCAGTAACTACAGCAAAAAAAATAAATAATAAAGAAAAAACATTTCAAACAACTTGTTTAGATGGTGTCATAGATGGATATACAAAATATACTATTGAAGGAAAAGATTATTCTTTGCCATCTGCAAAAATTGAAGTAAAAAACATCTTTAAAAGAACTACCCGTAGCAATCAAGAAGGGATCTATAGTATAAAGGTAAGTTCAGGCCCTGGCCCTGATAAATATTTTTCTGTTACAGCTAGTTCAGATAAAATAATACAAAAAGGCGATAAGTACTATGAGATAATCCCTGAGACAAAGCAAGCAATGCTTTATTTTAAATGGCCATATGATACGGTGAATTTTAATCTTGAGTGTAGAGAAACTAAAGATAATGAAAAAATCATAAATTCAGATATAATTGAATTTAATCCCGAATCCACAAAAACGGGTAGAATATCTGGTAATGTTTATTATACAAAAGGATGGATATTTTACAATCTCCCATTCGTAATTGTAGATGCTGGATGTAAAAAGGATATGACAAATCTTTTTGGTTTTTATGAGATCAATAATCTTGAAGTGGATAGAACATATCAATTGACCGTTTCGACATCAGGTTTCAAAGAAAAAACTATAGAAGTTAACTTAACAAAAGAAAAATCAGATATTGATATAGATTTTGAACTTGAAGAAAGTAGTAGTAAATCAAAAAGTATTGAAAATAGAATAAATTTTATAGAGAGATTAGAAGAATTATTTCCCTCTTCCTTTTTTAGCGCGAATGCTAGGTCTAATCTTCTCAGCGCCTTTTCCTTTATTTCTTAGACCTCTTCCTTTTCTTCCAGCACTGGTCTTTCCACGTAGAACACGTCTTTTATGTCTAACATTTGAAATCCATTTTATGTTTTTGTCTTTCATTATTGCTGGATGAACTGGATCTACAAATATTACCTCATAAAAATGATGTTTACCATCTTTTCCAACTGGATAAGAATTCAGTACATCCATATTAGGGTATTTTTTTGAAGCTCTTTCTTCTGCGATTCTTTGAGTGTTTTTTGCCATTGTGATTTTCTTGATACCTTTCTTTGATGGAGCTCTACCAGATTTGATAGTGTGTTTTCTAAGTCCGCCGCGTCTAACTCTTGCTCTGACCATAACATATCCTGGTTTAGCTTTGTATCCAAGAGATCTTGCTCTATCTATTCTTGTTGGTCTATCTATTCTTGTAAAGTTTTCTTCTTTTCTCCACTGTATCATTCTTTTTTGTTGTGGCGATTGATAGGAAGTATTAGGTTTTTTCCATTGATCTGAAATGTGTTCATACATACTTTTTACCATAAATTCACCTGGTTAATGTATCTTGATAGGAGCAATAGGAAGTGTGTTCTTTATTTAAAAGTTTTGTT
>CAYYOO010000154.1:0-1985 GCA_964473335.1 uncultured Thermoplasmatales archaeon | reverse complement strand
TGTATCTTTTGAGTTGAGGTAGATTTTTTGTTTTAAGGTTAAGTTTTAGGTTATGATAAGTAAAAGGATATATTTGTTTGTGATAGAATCTTTTTGTTTTGATAAGTGTGCTAGGGTCTATATTATATTTTTTTCTAAGATTTATGAAAGTTAGAGTGTTTTTGTATCTTTTTATCCATGAATAAATTGTTCGATTTGGAGGAGAGAACCTATATTTTTTTCCGGTAAGTGTTTTTATTTTTTTAACTGGATAGCCTTTATTGTAGTTCTGAAGTGTATATAGTATTACTTTCAAAGGATATTGTGTATAGGCTTGGTCTTTATCAGAAAAATATCTTTTACATTTTTTACAGTAGTATTTTTGTATTATGCCTTGTCTTGAATTTCTTAATCCTGCTTTGGTTAAATTTTTATCTTTTTTACATTGTGGGCAGTACATAAAATGTTTAGACCTCTTCTAGTTAAGTCAAATTTTTTAAAAAATATGTGATTTTTTGATTAAAATAGGTTATGTATCATATTGTACATTTTTTTATTTGATATAGTCCAAATATGCTTTTTTGATAACCTTGAAATTCCGGCTGAGTCTTTTCTTTATTAACTGGGCAAAAGAAAGGTGGTTGGAATGGTAGCGAACTGACAGATTATGCACGCAAATAATGTCTTTTGAGAGGGGTTAGTATGATAAGGTCACATGACAACCTTTGCACGTAATTTAACTGACAGGTTTTGCAAAAAATGATAGGTTAAATGATAGGTTTTGCAGGTTTTGCTTGTGAGGTGAGGATTTTTTAAGCTTTTTTGAGTCGATGGGTTGTTTTTGTGGGTTTTGAGTGGTGAATTTCCCACAAAATATTTATACCTAATTGTTACATAATACTAACTAGTGAGATTACTATGAATTTTCCTCAATGGTTTAAAAAAGGCAAAGAGCCAGATTGGTTTATAGAAGCCACAAAAGAATGGAAGGATTCAACAGTTCGTATGCCAGATTGAGAAAGGATTACTATTTCTTTCATTAATTTTTTCATACTATTTTCATGTTCTCTTAAAGCCTGATCATGTTGAACATCCATATATGAATCATTGAATAATTGAAGATGGTTGATTTCTCGTTCTATCAAAAATTTTGATTGTTCATAAAACAAATCATATGCCTTCTTTTTTTCACTATAAATATACATATTTACGCCCTGTTTTTTTAGATAGTATTTGACAAATAGAAAAGCAGTTCGATGGTTTGCATTTGGAAGTGCTTGTATGACAATTAAATTACTTGCCAAATGTGATACTTGATCAATGAGATTGTTTTTATCTTTATAATTCAAATATAAATTTTTTAAATACTCTGGTTCATACTCCTTATATTCCCTGAGATTTTTTCCAGTTCTTTTTTTATAGTCTTTAATTATGAAAAGATAGATTTTATAATATAATGCAACAAACTCATCAGCATGTTTTTCAAATGGACTAACCATAATTTTGGATTGTAAAATTAGTTAATAATACTTATTATTTGTAGAAAAGTAATATGTGCTTATCTTGTTCTTTTTCTTTCTTAACTTTTTAACATAATGATATTGAATTATTGTTAATCAAATATCATCGTATCTTCATCAGGCAATTATTGAGAAATTAATAATGTTTTTATTTTAAAACAACTGTGAATCATTGATATCTCATAAATGCTGGTAAAACTGACACCTTTTGCACGTAATTTAGCTGACACCCTTTGCAAAAAAATAGGCTTTAGCTGACAGCGTTTGCAGGGTTTGCTTTGGAGGTGAAATTTTTTTAAGCTTTTTTGAGTCTATGATTTATTTTGTGCTGGTTCATTGATGGTTTTTTCTTCTGTTGGAGATGGCTTAGTTTATAGTTGAGTAACTACCATCTTTTACGTGCAGAGGATGGCTGGTAGCTGACGGGTTTAGCGTGCAAAGGCCGGTTGACGGGTTTTGTGTGTAAAGATACTTTGGTTTGATAGT
>CAYYOO010000153.1:0-1988 GCA_964473335.1 uncultured Thermoplasmatales archaeon | reverse complement strand
ATATCGGTAGCATCTTAACCTTGGACTGAAAGGATGTGAAGGGGTTTGGAAGCCATTCATTTCAATGGGTGGAGGAGGTCACAAGAAATTAATTTGATTTAAAGTATCAAAAACTCTCTGTTTTTACCACTATGTTAATATCACAGTTTTTGTTTACAAATAAATGGTTTAAAAGGATGGAATATATTACAATTCTTGACAGTTTAAGACTAATAATAGGAGTAATAATTCTTGCATATGCATCTTATACTGATATAAAAACAAGGCGAGCTTCTAACTATCTCTGGATAATAATGGGGGGCCTAGGAGGAATCTTACTAGTAGCACATTACCTGCTAGTTGATTTTGAAAATATTTACCTACTTATATTCATACCAATTATGATAGGTCTAGTATATCTTTTATTCCAGTTAAGACTAATCTTTGGCGGAGCTGATGCTAAAGCACTTATGGCTATAGCAATACTTGTACCACTACAACCAAATATCGAGGGTCTTCCAATATGGTCTGGATCGATAATGCCTGGTTCCTGGCAGGTATTTTCAAACTCAATTATTTTATTTTTATTTATCCCAATAAGTCTTTTTGTATACAACCTAATAAAAAGAAACATTGCTTTTCCACATATTTTCTTAGGATATCAAATGAAGATAAAGATAGCTAGAGAAAAATTTGTGTGGCCACTAGAAAAAATAGTAGATGGAAAAAGAAAATTTGTCTATATGCCAAAAGAATTTGATATAGATAAAGAGCTAGACGAATTTGAAAAACAAAAAATCGATGAAATATGGGTTACACCAAAAATACCTTTTATGATACCACTACTTGGAGGATTCATCTTTACTTTTTTCTTTGGAGACATAATGTTTTTTATAATGAATCTATTTATTTAGAACAAAAATTGCCAATATCATAATAAAAAAGGCAGAAAACTATTTAACAATGTTTCATTTTTATATATAAAGATATGAGATATCATAAGATAACTAAAGATAACAAAGAAAAAATCAAAAAAGAAATAACAAATATTTTAAAAAATGAAAAAAAAATACTTTTTTCTTATTTACATGGATCTTTTTTAAAAACTCGATTTCAAGATGTTGATATAGGTATTTATTTGAGAAAAAATCTCTCAAAAAAAATTTCTCTCAAGTATGAACTACAACTCGAAGAAAAAATTAGTAGAAAAATATCTTATTCGTGTGATGTCAGGATTTTAAACAATGCACCATTATCTTTTAAATACTCAGTTATAAAGAAGGGTATAATTCTTTTTAGTAAAAACGAAAGTAAAAGAGCAGATTTTGAATGCTTATCATTAGTTAAATATCATGATTTTGATTTTTACAGAAATAGATATATGAGGGATGCTCTTGGAATTAAAATTTGATAAAAATAAAATTATTAAACTTTCATCTGAAATATCAGATTCTATGGATAAATTACACAATCTTTCAAAATTTAATAAGAAAGATTTTGTCTCAGATCCTTACAAAATTGCAAGTGCTAAATATTTTTTGATTGTATCTATTGAAGGAACAATTGATATCTGTAATCATCTTATTTCAATGAATAAACTCCGAGCTCCAGAGGATTATGCAGACAGTTTTAGAGTAGTTGGCGAATCAGGCATTTTAAAAGAGGATTTTGTAAAAAAACTTGTAGAGATGGCTAGATTTAGAAATAGATTAGTTCATATCTATTGGGAAGTTGATGACGAATTGATTTACTCATTTATTAATGAAGATATTTCAGATATTGATGATTTCATAAAACAAATTTCAAATCATTTGAATCTGTAGATTTCTATTTCTAATTACAACTTCATAAATATCATATACTACCTTTTGTTTTACACTCTTCTTGAGCTATGACAAAAAAAGACTACTATGACGTACTTGGCGTAGATAAAGATGCATCCAAATCTGAAATAAAAAAAGCATACAGAAAACTTGCATTAAAGTATCATCCAGATAAAAACAAAAGTG
>CAYYOO010000152.1:0-1993 GCA_964473335.1 uncultured Thermoplasmatales archaeon | reverse complement strand
GAAAAAAGAAATCAGGCTTCTTGGAATAGATGATGCTCCTTTTAAATTCAGAGATGAAAAAGTTAATTTTATTGGCGTTGTCATGAGAGGGGGAGAATACCTTGAAGGAGTTATAAAAAAAGAAGTTAGAATTGATGGGCTAGATTCAACAGAAAAAATCGTTGACATGATAAATAAAACTAGACATAAAACACAACTGAAAGCAACATTAATTGATGGAATCGCACTTGGTGGATTTAACATAGTTGATATTCAAGAGGTTTTTTCTAAAACAGAGGTACCAGTAATAACTATAACAAGAGATAAACCAGATAATAATAAAATTAAATTGGCTCTAAAAAAACATTTTTCAGATTGGAAAAAACGTTTTGATTTAATAACAAAAGGAGAATTATATAAAATACAAACAAAACATAATCCAATTTTTATTAAATGTGCAGGTATATGTGCAGATGAGGCAAAAGAAATAATAAAGATATCTACAATAAGGGGTGTTATCCCAGAGCCGATAAGAGTTGCTCATATCATTGCTTCGGGAATTACAAAGGGTGAATCATATGGGAAAGCCTAAAGCAAAAGTAGATAGAAAAAAATGTCTTGCATGCGGCGGATGCATATCAGTCTGCCCAGAAGATGCAATATCATGGAACGGTTATAAAGCATATGTTGATCAAGAAAAATGCATAAGCTGCGCGATATGTATAAGAACATGCCCTATTGGTGCAATATCAGGGGAGGGGTTTTAGACTCATGAAATATGATATAGTGATAGTTGGAAGTGGCCCTGCCGGAAGTGTAACAGCGCGTTTTGCAGCAGAAAATGGTGCAAAAGTATTAGTTATAGAAAGAAGAGCAGAAATAGGATCTCCTGTATTATGCGGCGAAGGAATAAGTAGAAAAATCGATGACTGGGATATGATAGATGGAGATAGATGGATAGCTGGAAAAATGGACGGAGCAAGAATCTATTCCCCAGATAAAACATTTATAACCATAGGCGCAGAGCAGGCCGGAAATGAGACAGGTTATGTAATTTATAGAGATATATTTGACCAAGAATTAGCAAGAAATGCCATGAAAGCAGGGGCAGAATATATACTGAATACCCAAGCAACAGGCCTATTAAAAGAAAAGGGGAAAATTAAAGGAGTAAAGGCAAAACAGTTTGATAGAGAGCTTAAAATAGAAGCAAAGATAGTAGTAGGAGCAGACGGAGTCGAATCAAAAATTGGACATTGGGCTGGAATAGATACAATTCTTAAACCAAAAGACCTTGAAACATGCTGTCAGTATACTCTTTCAAATGTTGATATAAAGGATTCATACTGTGATTTTTATCTTGGAAAAGAAATTGCCCCAGGAGGATACATATGGGTCTTTCCAAAAGGTAAAAACATTGCAAATGTTGGAATAGGAATACTTGCAAGACTCTCTGAATCAGGATATGCAAAAAAATTACTTGACAACTTTATAAAAGAAGACCACCGATTAAAAAACGGCCAGCCAATAAGATTTCTTGCTGGTGCAGTACCTGTTTCTAACCCTGTAAAAACAGTTAAGGATAATCTAGTTTTAGTTGGAGATGCAGCTAGACATGTCGATCCAATAACAGGCGGCGGGCTTACTCACTGTCTGTTAGGTGGAAAAATTGCTGGAGAAGTAATTGCTGAGGCGATAAAAAGAGAAGATTATAGTGAAGAAATCTTAAGTAAATACGAAGAAAAATGGAAAAAGGCATTTGGTGGAAAAATAAAAAGAAACTATCTAGTAAAAGAAATAATGCTTGACATGGATGATAAAACATTCAACAAAATTGCGGATTCCTTAAAAGATGTGAAATTTGAAGAGATAAGCACGTTTGGTCTAGTAAAAGAAACAGCTAAAAAACATCCTACCCTTATGATGAAACTACTGCCATTACTAAAATATCGAAAGGAATTAAAGGAGAATAAAGAAGAATGAAATGGGGTCTAGTATGTAACTATCATGTAAA
>CAYYOO010000151.1:0-2048 GCA_964473335.1 uncultured Thermoplasmatales archaeon | reverse complement strand
CAATACACCTATACCTATATATGTTATCCAAAGTATATAAACTTTTTTAACAACTTTGTAAAAAAATTTTACATAATACATATAATTTTATTTTTCATATCAAAAATAATATGAATTTTATTGGATAAACATTATTTTTTAACACTTTTTTTATAATCTTTTAAAGCTCTTTTTGAGGAATACCAAACATTTTCAATTTTTACAGCATCAAGCTTTCCTTGTCTAGCTCTAAGACTTAGATATTCCTGGGAATAATCAGATTTTTTAGATAGATCAGACAATGATACAAGTCTTTCTTCGTCGATAAAACTTGATAGGTAATATTGAATTGATTCATTTACTGAACGAGCGAGAAATGTTGCAAAATCTGATAAATTTCCTTGATCTGCTTTGTTTAATAATCTGTAGTATTTTTTTCTATCTTCTTTCTGAATAACAATAGGCGGATATCCATTTTTTATAAGATAAAAATTTGTAAGAAGTCTTGCTACTCGGCCATTTCCATCAATAAATGGATGAATTCTTACAAACTCATGATGAATAAAAGATGCTTTTTTAATAGTTTGAAGTTTAAGTTTTTCTATATTTTGAATATACTCATCCATCAACTTAACAATTTTAAGATAACTTGGAGGTCTAATTTTTGCGCCAGTTATTGTAACATTTTCAGTTCGATACTGTCCGAGGTTTTGAAGTATTCCTTTCATGACAAAATCATGTATTTTTTGGATTATTTCTTGGGAAATCTTCTTTTTAGAATTTGCAAGTTCCATCATTAAATCAAATGCTTCTGCATCATTTTTGGCTTCTATATGATCCTTTAAAGATTTACCACCAATTGTCACTCCTTCTTCAAGTATAAGTTTTGTCTCTTGAAGGGTAAGAGTGTTTCCCTCAATTGCGTCTGAATGATATGTATGCCTAAGCCGAATATCCTCAATAATTCTTTTAACAGCATCTTTTGGAAGTGGTTTTAATGAATCTAATTTCTTCTTTTTTGTTTCAATTTTATTTAGAAGTGGAACATTTATCTTAATATCGGCATCGGCATATTTCATAATATACCGATATGTAATTACTAATATATATCGGTATCGGTCAAAAATAACATTTGCCGATATTTATCTTTTAAGATATACAGATTAAAATCAAGTATAAAACCTAATATTTTATTTGATTTTTTTCCTTTGAACTGTGTGCCTCTCAGTAGGTCAATATCAACTTAACCATTCATTTTTCAATTCTTGAAAAGTTCCATTATCAATTGATTTTCTAATTTCTTTCATAAGTTCAAGCATAAAATATAGATTATGATAACTAATAAGGTTAAAACCAAGAAGCTCTTCAGTTTTTAACAAATGATAGATGTAAGCTTTTGAATAATTCTTACAAACCTTACAATTACAGTTAGGGTCAATTGGCCTGTCATCTTTTTTGTATTTTATAGACTTTAGTTTATATCTATACTTATTTTTCTTTGTTCCAATTGGTGGCCTGATATGTGCATAACCACTTCTTGCAATTCTAGTGGGAGACACACAATCAAACAAATCAACACCTCTTTCAACTGATTCAAAAATATCTTCAACAACACCAATTCCAAGTAAATGCCTTGGTTTATTTTTATCAAGATTTGAAATAGTCCAATCAAGAACATTATGCATATCTTTTTTTGATTTACCTAAAGATCCGCCTATTGCATAAGAATCAAAATCAAGTGAGTCAATGTATTTTGCACTTTTTTTCCTAAGATCTTCCCAATGTCCACCTTGAACAATACCAACTAAGGCTTGGTCAGTACTATGTACCTCTTTACATTTTTTAGCCCATTTATGAGTACGCTTCAAGCTTTCTGCAGTATAATTTTTTCCAGATAATGGAGAAGTACATTCATCTAAAACTAAAATCATATCAGCAGCAAGTTTCTCCTGAACCTCTATTGATTTTTTAGGCGACAGATACTGCCTTGAATTATCATAAATAGATCTAAAATAAATTCCTTTATCGCTAATCTTTGCAATTGATTTTGCTTTTTTTTTACCACTTGC
>CAYYOO010000150.1:0-2073 GCA_964473335.1 uncultured Thermoplasmatales archaeon | reverse complement strand
CTAAAATACAATTCATATAAAATATATCAATTGATATTAGTATCATTTGATACTACTTAAGTTTCCCAATGGTAATAATAAGTATGTGTTACAGGTGACACATTTTAAAGAAAATCTTAACTAGTTTGTTTCAAATTTTTTTGAAACATTTATAAAGAAGTTATTACATATATTGAAACGAGTATGTTATTATATGAAAAAAATTGAAAGAGTGTACCGAGAAATCCTTTATCAGGTATTAGAACATAAAAACTGGGAGTTTACCCAAAAATCATTATCAAAAAGATGCAACATATCTATTGGTAATGTAAACTATGCTTTAAATACATTAGAGCGTATGAATAGTATAGAAAAAAAACCAAGGAAGTTTATTGTTCTTGATGTTAAAAAAATTTTAATTTACTGGGCATCTTTGCGGAAAATAGAAAATGATATAATCTACCAGACTCACTCAGATGAAAATATAAGGACGATAGAAAATATGATGCCGCCGTGTTTATTTACATCATATTCTGC
This sequence comes from uncultured Thermoplasmatales archaeon, assembly GCA_964473335.1. Classification (GTDB taxonomy): domain Archaea; phylum Thermoplasmatota; class E2; order DHVEG-1; family DHVEG-1; genus CAYZTD01. The sequence goes on along the minus strand of CAYYOO010000150.1, from coordinate 1,557 downwards.
TTTTAAACATCGTTATGGTGAACCACCTGCAGGGTACTCTGAAGTCTATGTTTATTCAAAAACATTGAAATTAATAAAAGAAAGATTTCCTTTAAAACAAGGTAAAAACAATGTTTTTGTCCTAAAAACAGATTTTCATCTTGAAAAGTTCAAAGAAGTACCTATTGCTCAGATGTATGTAGATTTATGGAATATGGGTACTTGGTATGCCCAGGAATTTATAAGATCTTTAGGGGGTATTATAGATGGAATTTTGGAATGATAGAGTAGTTGATAAAAGTTGGAGTGTTCTTTTAACCCTCAATAAAAAACATCGTTTCATACTAATTGGAGGATGGGCCTCATATCTTCATACAAAGTCAATTAAAAGTAAAGATATTGACATAGTAATAGACTTTGAAATCTTGGAGGAATTTAAGACAAGGTATGATCTTAAGAAAAATCAGCATTTGAAAAAATATGAGATAGTAATAGATGAAATATCTGTTGATATTTATGTACCATATTTTTCTGATCTTCCTCTACCTGTGGATGAATTAAAAAACTATACGGTATCAATTGAGGGAATTGATGTACTGAAATCAAGTGCCTTGTTAATTCTGAAACAGGGTGCTGAAAAAGATAGATATCATTCAGTAAAGGGTCAAAAAGATAGAGTAGATATTTTAAATATTCTTATAAATGGGGATATTGATTTAAATCAGTATTCAAGGCTTTTACATAGATATGGTTTAAAAGATTATAAAAAAAGGCTTATTGATATAGTAAACAATGCAGAAAAAGAGTTTTCTTATCTTGGTATAGAAAATTTAAGAAAGCGTAAAGTTTTAAAGAAAAAAATAGTTAGCCGTTTAAACTAAATCAAGCTTGGAGCTCTTTTTCTTTTTCATGTAAGTTACCTGATGGGTTTTACAAAAAAACAGGTTTTAGCTGACAAGTTTTGCAGGGTTTGCTTGAAAGGTGGGGATTTTTTTAGTTTGTTTGTTTAAGGAAAAACATCCAAAAGTCAAATCGAAAACATTAAAAATAGTTTAATCTTATAGGAATGTATGTCGGTTTTTGATAGATGGGCATGGATAAAACGAAACTGGATATACATCTTAGAAGAAGCATATACGTTAGATTTAGTTTTTGTAGGAGGCACCGCGCTAAATCTATTATTATTTAATGAATATCGTGCTTCAGAAGATATTGATTTATACGATTCTAAAGCAAACAGTATCGGTACCATGCATGAAGAAGAAATGACAACCAAACTGATGCAAAGACTGAAAAAGAAAGGTTTTGAAATCAAATCAAGAAATAATCATACGCTATATGTTGGCCCTAACATAAAAATAGATGTGTTCAACAACGGAACATCATATAATAGTATTGAGAAAAAAACTGTGAATCAAACAGAGATATATCATTTTGACATACAAACTTATGCCGATATGAAAATAAATTCGCTTTTATGCAGATCCTTTTATGATGCCCGCGATCTCGTTGATCTTTTCATTATGAAAAAAGAAACAAAATGTAGATTTTCATTTCCTGGAAAGGATTGTGATGTTA
>CAYYOO010000149.1:0-2084 GCA_964473335.1 uncultured Thermoplasmatales archaeon | reverse complement strand
CTGCGGTAGAACACTCATAGATTTTCTCTCATGAATATCAAAGAGTATATTAAATGTTATTGTAAATATTATCATCTAGATAAAATTTGGTAAAAACTGGTTTTAATATTTTGTTTAAATTTAAAATAACTTTTACTAGATTAGTCATTCTAGTAAAATAATTTTTTTGTATAATTTTACTGTTAGAACCATCTAATTTAACTTCTTTTAAATACTTATTTTTCTTTGTGTTTAGTAGTTCTATTGGATGTATAGCACTTAAAAAATGATCTTCTTTTATACTTATTAGATCTATTTCCCATCCATTAGGATCTAAATCTATCCCCTCACCATATATGTAACCGTTTTCAGGTTTGATTTTAGGAAATGAATTATTGCAATTATAATATGCTGCCCAAATAAGCTCTGAGCAATACCAAACATTTGCATAACTATCATTTTCTAAATCTTCGGGATTATAGTTTTTATTCATTGTATGTGTTTGTATACTAAATCCATCGCCAAGCCGTAATTTAGCAAAATCAATGGCATTTTTTTGTTGAGTTGCATTTATATATTTATCTTTAACTCTTCTAATTTTTTTCGAATCAGATTCTAGTATATCTGACTTTGTATAATTACGATAACAAACACCACCCATAGGACTTGCTTGGATAAAAGTATAAATTTGACCACCCCAAGAATAATTATTATATTCAACAAACATTAAACAATGTAAATCTGGATCAGGACACCAATCTGGTATTACATCTGCGTTAGTAAAAAGAATATCACCAGGCTTTAATCCCAAAGGATCCTCCTCTTCAGAATAAAAAGTTGAATACTTGTTATTATTTTTAGGGTTACTAATATTTATAGCATAAACTGAACTTTGAAAGCTTATCAACATTAAGAATAAAATTACAATTATTGTACTATTTTTATTCATTTAATTCGATATATATTTTCCATATATAAATCTTATCGAAGAATAATCCACTTACGTCTAAAATCTAAATAAAAAAAAATTTAAGAAAGTATCAATAAAGAAAAGTTCAATACAATTTATTGATAAAAACCAAATTTTATTAAAAATTATGGGACTATCCATAATTTGTATTCTGTTGTTTACCCAAATAGAAATGCCATAAATATAAATGGAATCACTTAACAGTAAGATGTCTAGAAAAAGTATCTATATAACTATATGTTTTTTAATTATTTTTGGGAATTTTTATAAAAGACAAGACGTTTTCAAATATCTAAAGGGAAAGGAATGATAAGAAAAAAACTAAAATTATATTTTGTTATCGCTTTCTTTGTTTTAGGCGCAATGTTTTCTCATATTATGATAGTTCAAATAGCCTGCACTAATTGTGCTATAATACCCGGTTACATTTGTATAGTTGGGGTTTTACCTGTTTTACTCATAGGATTTGTAATTTTTTTCTTTTTATTAAAAACAAAGTTATCAAGATTTATCAATTCGAAAAATGTTATAATATTTTCCATTATAATAGCTGTACTAATAATAGCACTCTCAATATCTTTTTATTTTGATACAGTCCCACCTAGAGAGGTAACCAATAATTGGCGTTGCAAAAAAGGGCAAGATATAAGAAATGAAATTTCTGGTATAAGTATAATTTATGATGATACATATGGAACAAGAACTGGTGATTTTTTGGATGGAGATGGCTATTCTATGAATAACTCTGATTTTATTTGGGATTATAACGAAATATCAAAAGAGCTTGATATCAAAGAAAGAAGTCATATCAACTTCTATAAAGTGAAACAAGACGGTTGGAGATTGACTCTTAGATTAGATATAAAACTTGCAAATAATTCATATTACAGAATGACAACATATTATGTAAGCGATACTAATTTTACATTTTTTAACGCTACACTTTTTGATGATGCGACCTTTTTTGGTTCAAATCTCTTCGACCGTCAAGGCAGATAGCATAGACAATTTTCTTTTAATTTTTAAAACTTATTTATATATTGTATCCAAAAAAACTATTTATGGATAAAAACCAAATTTTATTAAATACCATCGATTTACCTATTTTAATTATTTGGAGAGAAAAAAACATGTT
>CAYYOO010000148.1:0-2113 GCA_964473335.1 uncultured Thermoplasmatales archaeon | reverse complement strand
TCATCGTAAACTAATTATATGAATTACCTATGTTGACTGCAAAATAGAGACAGTTGTAAAAATGAAACTAGTAATCTGTGAAAAAAACATATCTGCAAATAGGATTTCATATATACTTTCAGGTGGAAAAACAAAGAGAAGTAGATATGGAAAAATACCTGTATATGAGTTTGAAAAAGATGGAGAGGACTGGAAGGTAATAGGTCTCAGAGGACACATTATAAACCTTGATTTTCCAAGGGTATATAACAATTGGAACAAAATTTCACCAAAGGATCTAATTGATATTGAACCAGTTAAAAAGGTAAGTAACAAAGGAATTGAAAACGCATTAAAAAAACTAGTTGACAATAACCCTTATCTCATAGTTGCCACTGATTATGATAGAGAAGGAGAATTAATTGGCGTTGAAGTAATCGACTTACTAAAAAAATATAATGAAAACTTATCTGATATCAAAAGAGCAAAGTTTAGTGCTATTACTGGTTATGAAATAAATAATGCTTTTAAAAAACTCTCAGAAGTAGATTACAATCTGTCAAGTGCAGGTGAAACAAGACAGGTAATCGATCTAATATGGGGTGCAGTTCTAACTCGTTTTATATCACTTACTGCAAAAAGACTAGGGAAGAATTTCTTATCAATAGGTAGAGTTCAATCACCTACTCTAGCAATACTTGTAGAGCGGGAAAAAGAAATAAAAAACTTTGAGCCAAAACCATACTGGAAGATAATAGCTGACCTGAAAAAAGGTGAAAAGTTTAAAGCAGAGCATGAAAAAGGGCAGTTCTGGGAAGAAAATAAAGTAAAAGAGATATATGACAAAGTCAAAAAAAGTAAAAAAGCAAAGGTTCTAAATGTAGATAAAAAAGAAAACAAAGAGTATCCTCCTTCGCCTTTTAATACAACTACTTTTCTTCAATCTGCATCCTATCTAGGAATATCCGCATCTAGTGCTATGAGTATCGCTGAAGAACTATACATGTCAGGTCTAATATCCTATCCGCGTACTGATAATACAATGTATCCTGGTTCACTTAATATCAAAAAAATCCTTAATAAACTATCAAACTCTGATTTTTCAAATGAGACAAAATTCACACTTGAAAACAAAAGACCTTATCCTACCAGAGGTAAAAAAAAGACCACTGATCATCCGCCTATTCATCCAGTAGATGCGCCAAAAAAGAGCTTTAAATCAAGTTCACACAAAAAAATATATGAACTAATTGTAAGGCGTTTTCTTGCAACTTTAACTAAAGATGCAATCTCTGAGACAGTTGAAGCTAGTTTTGATATCTCAGGTGAAAAATTTAAAAGTAAAGGCTACAGACTTATTGAAGCAAACTGGCGTAAGATTTATCCTTATTTTAAAGAAAGAAGAAAACCTATTCCTGATATATCAAAAGATGAAGAAATAGATATATCAAAGATCATTCTAAAAAAAGATGAAACTAAACCACCAAAAAGATACAACCAAGGAAGTCTTATTGCAAAAATGGAGTCACTTGCTCTTGGTACCAAATCAACTCGTCATGAAATAATAAACAAACTAAGATACAGGCGTTATATCACACTTTCTCCACTTGCACCAACACCATTAGGCGTAGCCGTGATTGATGCGATATCAGATTGTGAGGTAGTTAGACCCCGCATGACAGCTACACTAGAAGAAGACATGGATAAAATCTCAGAAGGAAAAAAGACTCTTGATGAAACAGTCAAAGAATCAAGAAAAATGCTTTCTGAAGTAGTAGTTGATCTTGAAAAAGAAAAAGAAAAGATAAGGGCAAATATTCAGGATGCTCATAAAGAGCAAAATACCATTGGAAAATGTTCTAAATGTGGAAAAGACCTAGTGATACGAAGATCAAAAAAAGGTAAACGTTTTGTCGGCTGTTCAGGTTATCCTGATTGTAAAAATACATATTCTCTTCCACAAAGAGGAAAGGTTGTTACAACAGATAAAACATGTAAGAAATGTGATGCACCAATTGTAAAAATTATTACTAAAGGTAAACGCCCTTGGACTCTATGTTTAAAAGGCGATTGCAAAAAGTAACGTTCTTTTCTGATAAATGTCAATATATGTACAACAAAATATTTATAGTAG
>CAYYOO010000147.1:0-2127 GCA_964473335.1 uncultured Thermoplasmatales archaeon | reverse complement strand
ATATCAAAACCAACTAGTTTATCTGAAAAATTCTCAATAATTTTTTTTACATCAAAAGGAGTAATACCAAATGGTTCTGGTGTTCCAGTACCTGGTGCATAAGCAGGATCAAACACATCTATATCAATTGTCATATAGATTTTTTTATCTTTAAGATAGGTTTTTGTTTTATCAATTACATTATCTATTCCCTTATTTTTTATTTCTAGGGAATCTACAAAAAAAAGATTCTGTTTTTTTGCATCAAAAAATTCTTCTTTTGAAGCAGACCTTACTCCTAAAACTGCGATATTTTTGGTGCCAATATACTCTGATATTCTCTTTATAACACATGCATGACTATATTTTTCATCTTCATAGATATTTCTAAAATCCATATGTGCATCAAGCGATAAAACCGCAATATCAGAATCAAATGCTTGAACTATACCAGAGGTAACTGAGTGTTCACCACCAATCGCTATTGGAAATTTATTTTTTTTAAGCAGATCTTTAGTGAAATTTTTTACTTTCTCGACCATCTCATCTGGTTTTAAGTTTTTTAGTTCTAAATCTCCATAATCATGCAAATTTATATCTTTTATATCTATATCATTAAAAAAATTATATGTCTCAAAGTTCCAACTTGCTTCTCTAACAGCAGCGGGTCCTTTATCTGCACCTTTTCTAAAAGTAGATGTTTTGTCATATGGAGCTCCAAATATCACAAAATCAGAATCATCCATACTTGCATCTGCATCAGCAAAATAATTTGGAAATTCCATAATGATAAATTAAAATTTTATGCTCTGGTAATCTTTTTTCTTCCAAGTGCTATTAAATATGATACTTCATTTCCTGGTTCAAGTTTTCCTTTGTATTCATCTGTGATTGGCATTTCAAATGTTTCATATGTTTCCATATCCATCAATTGCACATTATCCCCCATAATAGCAACAACTTGAGCTGTTCTTTTATCAATAATTGGGACTCCTACTTTGTGGGTGACTGGTTTAACAACACTACGTTTTTGTCCATCAAATACTCCAATTGCTTCTATTCTTGCTTTAGCTTCACCATGTTTACCTGGTTTGGAAGTAGAAATACTTTTAATCTTACATGGCTCATCATCAATTATCAGATATCTGTTTACTTTCAAGGTTCTTACTTCAGCTAGTTCCTTCATTTTTCTATTCTCCTATAACTTTATAGACTACATCATTTTCTCTTACTCTGTTTTTTACTTTTATTCCAACCTCTTCACCGCATTTAACAGTTTCAACAGAGTTTTTATCAATTTGCATACTTTTGACTTCTTCAGAAAAGTCGGTATGTGCACCAACAATGTGAATAGTGTCACCTATTTTAAGTTCACCATTTTCTATTTTTATAGCGGCTACATTAATGTGATTAAAAAAATGTTTTACCACACCTATTTTTTCTTCAGCCATTTAAAAGCACCTTTTCTTAATCTGAATCTACCATTTCATATATTCCTTTCTTACCGTGTTTTTGACAAATAAATGCTTCCCAATTGGAATCCCAATCCATAGGATTTCCACATACAGGACAAGCAAGTTGTGTGATTATTTCACGGTGTTGTTTGGTTTTAGTTTTAACTACTTCTGCCTTTAGTTTTTTGGTAGGATTAAGAGAATCCATAACATACACATTTCCACTAGGTGGTAAAAATGGTGTGTTATCCTGCTTCATTTTTTTCTTTCTAAATGCTTTCATTTGTTGTTTGAACTTTTCCTGCATTGTCTGTCTTCGGCCCATTATATCAAACCTTTTTACGAGATTTTTTATAGAGTTATCCTAAATAAGGCTTTTGTTTTTAAGTTTTGACCCTAAAATTTGATTTTTCTATCCTTGTGATTTATATCCTACTTTTTTATTACAATTTCTGAAAAGATGAAATTAAGTGATCTTGATTTAGATAAAAACATCGTAGAAATCATAAATAAACAAGGGATTACTGATCTTTATCCACCTCAGGAAAAAGCTCTACCTCTTGCCTTAAAAGAAAAAAACCTAGTTATATCAATTCCTACAGCTAGCGGTAAAAGTCTAATTGCTTATATTTCAATTCTAAACAGACTTATCAAAGAATCAGGTAAAGCACTATATGTAGTTCCATTAAAGGCT
>CAYYOO010000146.1:0-2146 GCA_964473335.1 uncultured Thermoplasmatales archaeon | reverse complement strand
GTGAAGAAGTTGTAAAAGGATATGTTCCAAAATCAACATCAAGCATTGTTCCTTGCGCACCTTCAAACAAAATGTTTTCTTTTTTTTCTATTGCTTTATTTAGAATTAAATGAACTGGTTTAATGAACTCTTTTAATTTTTCACCATAATCTAAATATTCATCTAAGAGCTTTTTTTTATCAAGTTTTTCACTTATATTATAAACATCAAAAAGTCTATTCTTGATAGGCACTATATCATCAAGTTTTTTGCTAAGAGCTTTTTTATTAATCAGATCAATAGCCCTAATTCCTTTTCTAGCAACCTTATCACTATAACATGGGCCAATACCTCTTTTTGTAGTTCCAATTTTTTTATCTGCAAGGTATTTTTCCTCTGCACCATCTAAAATCTTATGATATGGCATAATGATATTTGTTCTATCACTTATTAGAATTTTAGGTTTAATACTTCTTTTTTTAAGTTCGTCTATTTCATTGATTAAAACCTTTGGATCAAGTACCACTCCATTTCCAATTATACCAGTTTTCCCATTTATAACACCAGATGGTGTAACATGTAACTTATACACATTTTCTCCGACTTTTATAGTGTGCCCGGCATTATTACCGCCTTGAAATCTTACAACATATTTTGCATCTTTAGAAAAATAATCAACAACTTTTCCTTTTCCTTCATCGCCCCATTGTGTACCAACGACAAGATTCACAGTCATTATATTTCACAAATTCAGCATAAAAGAAGGTGTAAATAAATATGCTGGAAAAGAATTTATTAAACCATGCCGAAGGTTTTATAAAACAAGGTTAATTCGCTGATAACTATAATGTCTAATGAAATAAACTTTAATTTCTTCAACAAAAAACCTCAATCAGACCTTGATATTGAATTAATAAAAAGAGAAGTTGGACAAAGATTTCCTTTTTATGATTTTAAATACAATATCAATAATGCTGCATTTTTTTGCAGAATCGATGAAAATACTATTGAACAAAATTTTGACGATCTAAGAGTTTCACTAATAAAAAAAGGATACATCCCAATGTTGAAACATGAAAAAGGTGAAGACATTATTTATGTATTAAAAAAACCAGAAGGAAAAGAAAAACCATTTTGGATTAATATAGGTCTTTTGGTAGCTGTAATTGTTACCACAATTTTAACAGGGTCAATTTTGTATCAGGGTTTTTATGATTTATGGAGTCTACCAAACCCTTATGATATTTTGAAATTAGAAAATTTGTTATTTGGAGCTTTACTGTTTGCTCTCCCTCTTATGAGTATTTTATTTATACATGAGATGGGACATTATTTAATTTCAAAAAAACATAAAATTGCCACTTCATTTCCTTTTTTTATACCTATTCCACCGATTTTACCCAATTTTAATATTGGAACCTTTGGAGCAATTATATCTAGTAAAGAACCTATGCCCGACAAAAAAGCTCTTTTTGACGTAGGGTTTTCAGGTCCTTTAGCAGGATTTCTTGTTGCTATTCCAGTTACTATCATTGGAGTTGTTTTTGCGGATATTATACCTGTAGAAACAATTCAAAATGCCCCTTCAGGTACAACAATTTTTGGAAGTTCTCTACTCATAGATATTCTAGTAAAATTTATTCATAATCTACCTGCAACTGAAACAATAGACATGAACCCAGTATTATTTGCTGGCTGGGTTGGTTTATTAGTGACCTCAATAAATCTACTACCTGCAGGTCAATTAGATGGAGGACATATTTTTAGAGCAGCAATAGGGGAAAAACAAAAGTATGTTGCTTGGACAGCTATTATTATAATGATTTTTACTGGATGGTGGTTCTTTGCTTTTATAATTCTTTTTATGATGGGTACGTCTCATCCGCCTCCTTTAAATGATAAAACTAAACTTGACAATAAAAGAAAAATACTTTTTATAATCGCAATCTTAATACTATTATTATGTTTTATACCCTTTCCAATATATAGTACATAAAATAGATTATTTATGAATTTAAAATGATTTAAATATCATACAAACGATTTAGTTAATAAAGTGATAAAATGAAAACATATCTTACTGTAATGTTCAGTAGCGAAGGAAGTAAACCATCTGAAGTGAAAAACCAACTTCTTAACCTTGGTTTCAAAGCAGCTAAGGGTAACT
>CAYYOO010000145.1:0-2152 GCA_964473335.1 uncultured Thermoplasmatales archaeon | reverse complement strand
ACTTGGATCACCAAAAAGGGTCCACTGTTGAGGTGTTTTTAAATCATATTTATGATCATAGACATATTCTGATTCATCAGAGATAGTCCAGTTTACTGGATATGCATCAATATATCTATCAATTGCTTTTCCCCAGCATTCACCAAGTATATCAGATTCACCGTTTCCATAGACATAGAAAAATTGAATATCCATATAGTCTCCAGCACCTTGCATTGATACCTTATCTTCTTTTGTCATGCCTAATCCAGTGTTTGAAATAGTTGCAATCGATCCACCATATGGTTTACTAGCTAGCTTCCAAGCCCAACACTCAAGACCCCATGTATAATGCTTAATATTTTTATCAAAATCCTTTAACAAATTTAAAGGCGTGATATCAAACTGACCGTTATGACATGCTCCAGCAACTACAACCGGAAGCTTGTAAAAATTTATAAGTCTAAACATATCATAAAATCTTAGACCATACTGGAATTCATGGCTGTTATAAGGATGAGTACCCCAAAGCATGGGATTTGCATGGCCTTCAAAAAACATTAGACCGCAGCCTTTGTTAAATTCCCTGATTACATCCAACGGTCTTTTAAATTTACCATTTGAAATCCATAATCTTACTATATCAAAAGAGCTCATGTTTTCAATAGCTTTTACAGTATTTTCTTCACCTTCATAACCTGATGTGTTGAATGGATATTGTCCTTCAGGATATGTATCACCAGCTACAACTACAAATTTATTGAACCAATCCGAACCATATGTTCCTGTTTCATATTTGATTATCTTATCAACTGCTATCTTTACTTCAAAAATGTTTCTACAGGCAAGGCGTCCTACATAAACATCTGGATATAGATCAATATTGGTATCACGACTGCCAGATACAACATCCCACTCACCAAAGATTCCATTATCATTTGAATCCCATGTTTGAAAATCACCACACTCATCATATAAATCTGCATAGTATAATTCAGAGATATATTCTGGTTCATTGTAACTATAGGTCATATCAGAATTTTTGACATAACGAATAGGCATTTTTTTATAGTCGCCAACAAGCATGACATATTCTACACCCCAAATATCATGGGCCATTTTTATGTAATACTTGATTTTTTCAGGATTATCTCTACCCATGTAACTATATTCATAAACATCATATAAAGTCTTAAGTTTAGTATTAACACCATGACTATTTTTGTGTTTAACTAATGGTTCAAGATAGTTTTTGAACTTTGGATAGGTTATAATCAAGAGATCAAACTTCTTTGATACCGCTTGAAATTCTGATTCTTTTTTAGAGCTACTAATAACTATAGCATTTAAGGATGGAACAATAACTGATCCTAATAAAAACAAGCCTAAAACCAAAAAACAAATAATTTTTTTATTTTCTTTTAACATTTTTTACCCCCAAATAATTCTAGATATAATTATAGTATTATAAGTATATAATAGTTTTCCTAAAATTGTTAACAAAAACCTTTATAGTACATTTTTTATCGCTATTAAAAATGAAAAATAATAGACCTAAAAAATATATCTATGATTACAAAAGAAAAAAAATAGACTACAATACAAAAACTTTAAAAAAATTAAAACTAGTTGCATTTGATATGGATGGAGTTCTTGTTGATACGATATCATCTTGGAAATATATACATGATTATTTTAAAACTAACAACGAAAAATCAGTTAAGGAATATATAGAAGGAAAAATAGATGATTCTGAGTTTATCAGACGTGATGCAAGTTTATGGGTTGAAAACGGTAAGCTCATTAAAGAAGAGCGATTAATTGAGATTTTAAAAGATATAAAAATGATGAAAGGTGCTAAAAAACTAATAAAAAAACTTCATGAAAAAAAAATTAAGACCGCTATTGTGAGTGCTGGGTTAAGTGTTCTTGCAGAAAAAGTAGGAAATAAATTAGGTATAGAAAAAATATATTCAAATGGAATTAAAACTGATAATAAGGGCCGTATCACTTGTGAAGGTATAGTCGGTGTTAAACTTATGTACAAAGATGAGGTCATAAAAAAATTATCTATAGATGAAAACATTCCACTTGAAAATATAGCAAGTGTTGGTAATTCTCGATTTGATGTACCTATGTTTGAAATATCTGGTATGGGTATTGCCTTTAATCC
>CAYYOO010000144.1:0-2216 GCA_964473335.1 uncultured Thermoplasmatales archaeon | reverse complement strand
GGTCTCACTGGCACCGGGAAAACAACTATTGCAAACAAAATATCAGTTGACTATAATGCAAAAAAGATAAGTACAGATGAAGTAAGAAAAGAAATGATGGGGATTGATAAATATGAACGTCATCATGAACCATATAACACTGGAATTTATTCACCTGAAAAAATGAAAGAAACCTATTTACTTGTTATTAAAAAAGCAAAAGAACATTTAGATAAAGGAAAAAACGTAGTTCTTGATGCAACATTTAAAACTAAAGAATTAAGAGATAACGCAAAAGAAGTTTCTGAAAGCACAAATTCTAGTTTTTTAATTCTAAATACTGTTGCACCTGAGGATATCGTTAGAAAATATCTACAAAAACGTGTCGAGAAAAAAAGTATTTCAGATGGACGCTGGGAGATATATGAAAAACAAAAAGATTCGTTTGAGTTTCCTGAATCTAGTGAAAAACACATAATTATTGATATATCGAAGAATTCTTTTGATTATCAAATGAGTATTTTTAAAAATATTTATGATTTAGTTTATGGAGGGTAGTTTTTGAAAATATCTGTTTATGATCTTGATCTTGAACGTGCAGTTGAAAAAATAAATAAAGATGGCCTTAAACTTGTAGCAATTCAGATCCCTGAGGGACTTAAAATTCATGTTTTTAAAATAATTGATTTTTTAAAGAAAAATACAGGTGCTGATTTTTTGATATGCGCAGATCCTTGTTATGGATCTTGTGATCTGATTGATGATAATCTAAAATTTCTTGATGTAGACTTATTGATCCATATTGGTCATACTGAAATCCCTGCAATCAAAAACACAAAAATTCCAGTTCTTTTTATTAATGCTGTAGCTGAACTTAAAATTGAGAAAGTAATTGAAAAAGCAATCCCTAGTATTGTTGGGAAAAAAATTGGTATTGCTACAACTGCCCAACATATCAATGTAATTGATGAAGTTTGTAGGATTTTAACTGAAAACGGTTTTGAGCCGGTTGTTGAAAATGGTGATCAAAGAATTCATTTCCCTGGACAAATCCTAGGTTGTAATTTTTCATCTGCTACAAAAATTAAAGACAAGGTTGATATGTTTTTATATCTAGGTAGTGGAAATTTTCATCCTCTTGGTATGATGATCAGTACAAATAAAGATGTAATCGTGTGTGATCCTTACACAAATAAGGTCAGTTTCAAAGATTTATCTGAATATAAAGATATGCTTCTTAGGCAGAGGTATGGTGCAATTACTAGATCTAAGAATTCAAAGAACTTCGGAATTGTCATTAGTTATAAAAAAGGTCAGAAAAGAATAAATTCAGCACATAAATTGAAAAAAATGATCGAAAAGAAGAAGAAAAATGCATATTTTTTAGTTGTTGATTATCTGGACCCATTAAATCTTGAATCCTTTAGAGAAATTGATTGCTTTGTATCAACTGCGTGTCCTCGTATTGCTATAGATGATTATTTAAGATATAAAAAGCCAATTATCACACCATTTGAATTGGAAATTGTCCTAGGCTTTTCTAAGTGGGAAGATTACAGGTTTGATGAGATACTTGAGAATTGAGGTATAAAATGAATAATGTTTTAATCTTTGATTATGATGGTGTCTTAATCGATTCCCTTGATATTTTTATGAAGCATTTTCTTGATTCTTGTAAGAAATTCAATATAACTCAAATAAAAGATAAAGAGGATTTTTTGAATATTTTTAACGGAAATATGTATGAAAATATGTATAAATTAGGTATATCTAAAGAAGAAATCCTTAAAGTTGTTTTAAACGTTAAAAAAGAATTAATTAAAGATCAGGATAAAATCAAATTATTTGAGGGAATCAAAGATGTTTTAGAAGAACTTTCAAATGATAATATCTTAGTAGTTGTAACATCTAATGATACTGAAGTTGTGTCGCGATATTTTAAAAGTAAAAACATAAATGTTTTTGATGAAATAGTTGGTTCAGATAAAGAATCAAGTAAAATAAAAAAAATTGAGTATGTTAAATCTAAATATTCTGGTGACTCATATTATTACTTTGGTGATACAAAGGGCGATATTATTGAAGGGGAAAGAGCAGGTGTTAAGACTGTTGCAGTAACATGGGGATGGCATAGTAAAATAGATCTAAAACAAGAAAAACCTGACTATATCTTAGAAAAAACAGGTGACATTAAAAAAATAATTAAGTAAAAAAAAGTGGGCGAAAAGAGATTTGAA
>CAYYOO010000143.1:0-2246 GCA_964473335.1 uncultured Thermoplasmatales archaeon | reverse complement strand
AGACATGAAGAACAAGTAAAAGAAATGGAAAAAAGAGGATACAAACATAATACACCTCTTGATGAAAAACTAGCAACTGGAAAAGAAATACAAGATTTTTTAATTGATTCAATAGAAGAACAAAAACAAATATTAAAAAATAAAAAATGTAAATGTAAAATCTAAAAACATCTAATTTTGGGCAAAGAATAAAAAAAGATTGATTCTTACCATTTTTTAAATGAATAAAGAAAAAATAGATAGTCTTCCGATTCAAGTTTTCTACACGTCAAAAGAAGAAACAAACTGTCCATTTGTTGTTGACCTAATTAAGATTATAAAAAAATTAAAAGAAAAAAAACTAATAAAAGAAAACGATCAGCCAACAATAAGTTTTACCTATGGAAAACGGATTTTAATAAATAGCTTAATAAAAGATCTTTCAAAAATTAAAAAAGAAGAACTATTAGAAATTGTAGACTACGATCCAGTAAAAAACAATTTACTAGTGATAGGTTCTGCTGATCCAAAAATCGAGACAACATTACATTATATGCTTCATTATGCTAAAAAAGAAATAAAGATAGTTTTACAACTAAATAACAATGAAATACTTGAAAAAATTGGAAAAAAAGTACCAATTTTAGATGATAAATTACCAATAAACAGTATTGATTTTATAAAACAAGTTTTAAAAACATTAAGAGATAACAAAATACTTGGGATTAAAAACAAAGGAATGCTGATAGTATCAAAAAATTCTGAAGAACTTTATAATACTTTAGAAAAACATCTAGAGGGAAAAAATGAAAATTGAGGGAGAAGACAAAAAAGCATTTTGGTTTGAAGATGATAAAATTGTTTTTATTGACCAAAGAAAACTACCATATGAACTAAAATATTTCAAAGCAAAAAACGTTGAGGAATGCGCTTTTGCAATAAAAGATATGGTAGTTCGTGGAGCACCTGCGATAGGTGCTGCTGCAGCTTATGGAATGGTTTTAGGAAAAAAAGATCCAAATAAAACTGCAGATATTTTAAGAAAAACTCGTCCTACTGCATATGATCTTTTCTACGCTATAGATTATATGATTGATAAAATAAAAAAAGGTAAAGATGCAAAAAAAGCAGCAGACTCATATTATTTCAATATTATAGATATGTGTAAAAAAATTGGTGAGCACGGAGAAAAACTAATAAAAAACGATATGAGTATTCTTACCCATTGCAATGCAGGAGCTCTAGCAACAGTTGATTTTGGAACGGCTCTAGCGCCTTTTTATATTGCCCATAGAAACGGAAAAAAGTTCTTTGTTTATGCTGATGAAACTAGGCCCCGATGTCAAGGTCTTCTCACAGATTGGGAGCTAGAGCAAGAAGGTATAGATCATGCTGTAATTGCTGATAATGCAGCAGGCTATTTTATGAAGAACGGTGAAATTGATATGGTTATAACTGGTGCTGATAGAATTGCATCAAATGGTGATTTTGCAAATAAAATCGGCACATATGAAAAAGCAGTTCTTGCTTATGAAAATAATATTCCCCTTTATGTTGCTGCACCAATCAGTACCTTTGATAAGACTATTAAAAATGGTAAGGAAATTGTAATCGAAGAAAGAGGACCTGAGGAACTTAAAAAAATAAATAACAATGTTATCTATCCAGATTATACAAAGGTAAAAAATCCTGCTTTTGATGTGACAGAAAAAAAATATGTTAAAGGATATATAACAGAAAAAGGGATAATTAAAAAACTATGATTATTGTAAAAGATCCCTAATATTTTTTATGAATTTAATTAGTTGAACTAACATTGGACGTTTTCCTAAAACAGGAAATATTTCTTCATATAGATCAGGGCCATCAATTACAAACACGTTATTAACTTGGTTTGGATCGTTTGTCTCATTATCTGGATCAATAATAATTGTAATATCTTCGATATCAATTAGCTCGACCATTTTATCTATATATTCAGAGATATCAAGCTTAAAAAAAGGTCTTGTCATATTAACAATCTCAGTTCCCTCAGGTGATATTCTTTCAATTATTTTATATGGATATTCTGTTACAGGTGTTCTATTCTCATCTTTACATTTATATGTTACATTTAGTACTAAGTCTTTATATGTTTCAACATCGCCTATGTTTCTTACTGAAAAACTTAGGTAATTGTTTGTCTTTATAAAATTTCTGTTAGAAACCAAAGACACATCGATAATTTCTAGATCAACTGTTGGACTGTATGTATAATAGAAATAGAT
>CAYYOO010000142.1:0-2294 GCA_964473335.1 uncultured Thermoplasmatales archaeon | reverse complement strand
ACTTAATTTAATTTTTTTCGAATTCATCTCATCCACCTTCTCCCTTTTAATAATTTTACATTCGTTTCAGAGTTGCAAAAAAGCTTTAAATATATTGCATATGCAATTCTGAATATTATTCAACTCAAATAAACTATACAAATATATATCTTTCTGTATATAAAAAAATGTATGGTTAATATTTAAATAGACTTATTAAAATACATATGCGGGAGTATATGCAGGTAAATATGCAGGGTCTTACTCAATTTCTACAAAAGTAGTAGTACCAAGTGGTAAAACCACAACTTTAGCATTTTTTCCTTTAAGGTTAAATGCCTTTTTTAAACCTTCATCTACATTACTAACACATTCAAAATCAAAATCTTTGCTAGCACAAGTTTTATCAATAGATGAAACAAAAAATACCTTAAAATCTTCAACAGATTTTCTATGATAATATGCTTTATGTGCACCAATAATAAAATTATCTTCAAGCCCTTTTTGAACTTCATCAGATGTCTTATATCTTTTAAGCCAGTCCATGTAAAGGTCACTTCCATGTCCTTCAGAACACTCAGCAACTAAAATTATCACACCACTTTTTTTTGTGATCTGAGCAGCTGAATGAAGTGCTTTCATAGCTTGATAAAGATTTATATCATGAGGATGACCGTTTGCTGATACAACAACAATATCAGGTTTTTCTGGAATTGTTTTTTTATACATTGAGTCAACTAGTTTTACACCTGAGTCCATAACAATTTCGGATCTACCGGCCCATGCACCGACTATCTTATGGTTGGAATTTAAAACCACATTTAAACAAAAGTCACAACTAGCCATATGAAGTGCTTCAAACATTTCCATGCTAAGTTTGTTATTCTTTAATTTACCTGTTTTAGAATTCTCTAAAAATAGCATGCAGTGATTATTCTGAATTGTCTTTTTTGATGAAATACCAGGCAAGATACTTTTTCTTGTTCCACCGTAACCAGCAAAATAATGATATTCGATATCCCCTAAAATTATTTTGATATCTGAATCAAGATAATCCCTAATTATCTCAACTGAATTACCATTTTTTGTTTTTCCAACAAAAACATGTTCAACACCATCTTGAGTGTTTGATATAACATTATAGTTTCTTGCAACCTTGTCCCCAACAATTTTTTTTATTTTTTCATAGTCAGGTGGAGAATGAGTTCCAGTTGCAATAATTATCTTTATATCAGAGTCTTTCACGCCAGCTTTTTTTAATTCTCCTAAAACTGGCAATAAAAGTTTTTCATTCGGACACGGCCTAGTATAATCATCAACAACAATTGCAACTGCATCACCAGGTTTTACAAACTCAATGAGCCTATCACAACCCAATGGATTATCAATTGCATCTTTAATCAAAACTTCTTCTTTATCAGGAGGTATAATCTCAGTTGGTTTTATGACTCCTAATAAGTTTTTTTCAGAAACATCAATCTGCAGATTTTTTTTACCATAGGGTAGATTGATTTTCATTCTTTTTCCCAAAAAATTTATTTTTTAGCGTAATGTTTACTCCAGCGGACTCTACGTGGAATGCGTTTGAGTTTTAACATGTTCTTTTGACATTTGTTTTTGCAAAAATGTAGAACTGTACCATCTTTTTTAGCATATATCTTTCCAGTACCAGGTTCTATTTCACTTCCGCAAAATGAACATTTCCTTCTTTCAACCATTATTAAAACCTCTTAGTGTCTCCCACCAAGTCCTTTGGCTTCCCTTTGAGTTTCATTAAGCATTAAAATATCGCCAAGCTGTACTGGTCCCATCACATTTCGAGTAATGATTTTTCCTTTATCTCTTCCATCAAGAACCCGAATTTTTACTGCACGGGCTTCACCAGCCATACCAGTTCGTGTGATGATTTCAACTACTTCACAAGGTGTTCCTTCGACCATATTCTAACCCTGTTTTTTAAGATTTTCAATTTTCTTAGTTATGTTTTCTATTCCGCCTTTGTCTTTACCTGGGTTTGTTATTGCTATAGCTGTGGTACCAACATGAAGACCTGCTGCACTACCTAGTTCATCTTTGGTTGGAACATAAACATAAGGTATCTTTTTTTCTTCACAAAGAACAGGCATATGTGCTAGGATCTCCTCAGGGGATACATCCTCTGCCATTACAACAAGCTTTGCTTGTCCACGTTCAACCTGTTTAGTTACTTCATTTGCGCCTTTACTAATTTTCCCATTATCTCGAGCTTTTTCTACAAGATCATAGGCTAAATCTTGAACATCTTTTGGTGTTTGAAATCTTACATACATTGCCAT
>CAYYOO010000141.1:0-2307 GCA_964473335.1 uncultured Thermoplasmatales archaeon | reverse complement strand
TTTTATATAATCTTTAGCACTGAAGTTTTTATGATAATAAACAATAGCATATAATATGCTTAAAGGCTATAAAGATCTTTTAAAAGATTTTAAGAAAGTTCCAGGTGCGGTTATTTTATATGGCTCAGTAAGTAAGGAAAATTCAAGACCAGATTCAGATATTGATATAGCCGTTTTTTCTAAAGATAAAAAAGCAAAAATTATTGCAGATAAAATTGCAGACGACATTCTTTTTAAAAAAGGAAAAGTAGTTTCTATTTTGTGGTTAGATTTTAAAGACCTAAAAAAAAGAATTAATGAACCATTTATCCAAGAGGTATTAAGAGGTAAGGTGTTATATGGAAGAAAGTTCGTTAAAAGATTTAGTTTGTAAGCAGATAAATGCAGCAAAAAAATCTTATGAGGAGTTAAAAAAATATTTTTGATGGTGGGAAATAATTTTAGGACAATACTTAATTTTACTCAGCAAAACTATTAATAGTTAAAAACATACCTGTACACAGCAAACATTTAAATATTATAAATTATTGCTTAGTATATATGAAAGGTGAGAAACGTGAAAGAATTATAAGGATTCTACTGGATAAACCAGATGGAAGTCTCACTGCTTATCGTATTCATAAATTAGCTGATTGTTCAGAGCAATGGGCTGGATCATATATCAAAAAACTGGAAAAAAATAACCTTATAAAAAAGACAAAAGTTACAGATATTTACGGTCTTTTTAAGCATTGGGTAGATATAAGAAGACCTTTGAAATATTCAGAATATCACTTACAAAAAGATCCCTTAAAACTCATAAAAAATATTGATCTATCTTATGCTTTAACAACTTATCAAGCGGATAAACTTATTCATAGATATCTTTTTCCAACCCGAACAGATATCTATATTTTTAAAAATGAATTTGAAAAATGGCATAAAAAATTTACTAAATGTGGTTTAGTTGGAAAGGGAAACATTAGATTGATAATTGCAGATCCGCATATAATTAAAAACTCTACTAAAATAAAAGATTATTCAATTGTATCAAAACCTCAGCTTGTTTGTGATCTATTTATAGAGGGAGGTGTTGCAGTAGATGCTGCATATATTCTAATTAGGAAGTGGTATCCTGACTTTATATGATGAACAAATTACTAATATTTCACTTGAAAACTTAAAAATCTTAGCAGATTTGACAAGTTTTCCTATTTGTGTGTGCGGTGGATGGAGTGTATATTTTACAATAAATGAATTTTTTAAAAATAAAAAGAACAGAGAATATATTGGCTCTCAGGATATTGACATTGGTTTCTATCTAAAACCGATGATGACAAAAACTGAACTTGAGAATACAAAACTATTTAGAATAATTGATATTTTAGAAGCAAATGGTTTTGAACCTGAAGGATTTAGATACAGAAAAGATATTGCGGTTAATAATGCAGATAATGATCGAAAATATGAGAAAAATAAAAATTTTGTTCTCTATGTTGATATACTGGTAAATTCCTACCCTCCAAGCTTATATGATATTTATCCAAATTGTTTTTTTGAAGTGCCCATCATAGAAAAAATTTACCAGTACAAAAAATACCAAGTAGAAATACCACGGATATCAAATAATTTATTTATTCCGGCTAGAGAAATAATTACTGCAATGAAGATTATGTCTCTACCCTCAAGAGGTGATGCTTACCACAAAAAAGTAAAAGATCTCTGCGATTTATATGGTTTACTTTGGTTTTCAAAAAAATCTGTAAAAGAAAATATTGAGAAAGTTTTAAATTTTGTAGACAATAATTCACTTAAGAGATTGAGAAAAAGCATTAATAAAGATATTATATCTGAATGTGAAGGATACTTAGGTGAGCCAAAAGGCTCCTTTAATACAGTTCTTTATGAATTGTATAAAAATATTTCGTGATATTTTTTTATTAATCTACTTATGTATTTCTTCTTTTATTCTTTTTGGATTGTAATCCATAAATTTTAATATAATTTTATGGTTATATTGACGCTATTTAATTTTAACCTTTATTTTTACTTAAATTCAATCTAAAATTTGTTACAAAAAAGGGCAATATTTCTATTTTCTTTTTCTAAGATATCAAAATATATTGGCTTAATATCATATATGATATAAAATTTAATAACAAATATGATATCAAAATAATCTTTAGATATATTTTTCTAGATAAGGATAAACCTTTCTCAAGTCTTTTTCAATAAATACTTTATCTGCTGCTTTTTTAACACAAGTATCAGATGGATTAAAGGCAATACCCATACCAGATATTTCAAACATAGGTACATCAAATCGAG
>CAYYOO010000140.1:0-2310 GCA_964473335.1 uncultured Thermoplasmatales archaeon | reverse complement strand
TGTTTTACTATAGTAATACTATGGTGATATATTGACTTCTGTTAATGTAAAGATATCAAAAGGTATGGAAGCAAAGATTAAAAATTTTCTTAACAGTCATCCTTACTATATGAATAAAAGCGAGATGATACGTGATGCTATTAGACATCTTATAGAATCAGAAAACAGATTGTCTACAGAAACTCTAAAAGTAATAGATGAAGGAAAAAAACAGGTAGAGAGTGGAAAAGGTAAAACATTGGAAGAATTGGAAAAGGAATTAAATGAATGAAATATTATTCACAGATCCTGCTTCTAATCAATTTAAAAATTTCGAGAAGGATATTCGAGAAAGAATACTCTCAAGACTTAAAAAAATGAGAAATTTACCCAATCACTATCTAAAACCTTTGAAAGGATATCCATATTTTAGCCTACGAATAGGCGATTATAGAGCCATCATAGATTGGAGAAAGAAAAAGAATCAACTCTGGGTAGTTGCTGTGGGTCATAGAAGAAATATTTACGAAAAAGAGTTATAATATTTTTTCCATAATCATTGAAGATAACCATAATTTACTAGTAAAAAATAAATTTCTTTCTTGTATATTTTATAATTTAAATTTTCTTTCAAATTAATTAAATAAAAAGATTGTAAAGTTTTTATGTGTAGAATATTTTTGACAAATACAAATCTTTAAATATTAGGATTATATTCCTAATCATTATGAGTCTAAAGTTTATTGATAGAAAAGAAGAACTAAAATTTTTAGAAAAAAGATATAATAAAAAAGATTTTGAATTTTTTGTAATATACGGTAGAAGAAGAATAGGAAAAACGGAATTAATTAAACAATTTATAATAAACAAAAACTACATCTATTTAGTATGTGATAAAGGCGGACTAAAAAGAAATATTGTTAGATTTAAAACTAAAATTGCAGAATATTTTAATGAACCAGTAATCGAAACAAATGATTTAGAAGAAATATTTTCGTATATTTCAAATAAAACAAAAAAACAAAGGTTAATCATTGTATTTGATGAGTTTTCTTATCTTGTGGAAAAAGATGATTCGGTTCCATCACAATTTCAAATAGCAATAGATAACCAATTAAAGGATACTAATTTGTTTTTGATTTTATGTGGATCAAGCATAAGTATGATGGAAAAAGGAGTTTTAAGCCATAAAAGCGCACTATATGGTAGAAAAACAGCACATATCAAACTAGGTGAAATGCCATTTTATTCATTTTATGATTTTTTTCCCTCAAACTCTATTAAAAAAAACATAGAATACTATTCTACTTTGGGTGCAGTACCTTTTTATATGGAGAATTTTTCAGATAAAAAAAGTACATTTGAAAATATCAAAACTGAGATTTTAGATAAAACAGGACATCTATACGAAGAAATAGATTTTTTACTAAAAGAAGAATTACGTGAACCTGATGTTTATAAAAATATTCTTACAGCAATTTCATCAGGTTGTTCTAAGGTTGTAGAAATAGCAAATAGTTCAGGTATAAAAACTCATGACATCGACAAATATTTAAAAGTTTTAATTCGCTTGGGTATCATAAAAAGAGAGATACCTGTTACAAAAATAAAAAGTAAAAAAAGTATTTATTATATAGATGACAACTTTTTTTCTTTTTCTTTTGTTTTTTCTGAACCTTTTAAATCTGATTTAGAAATCGGAAAAATAGATAATATAAAAAATAAATTCAAAAAAGATTTTAATACATTTTTAGGTAAAAAATTTGAAAAACTTGTAAGAGAAAAAATAATTCCACAAACAAATATTTTTCAAATACAAAAAATCGGCCGATGGTGGGGGTATTATCGAGATTCTGAAACAAAAAAGAGAAAGGAAATTGAGATTGATATAGTTGGAATAAATAAAGAGTCTAATGAAATTCTTTTTGGAGAATGTAAATGGAAGGAAAATGTTGATGGAAGTAAATTGTTGAAAAAATTAAAAGAAAAAAGTATATATGTGGAATGGCCCAGTAGAAAGAAGGATAGAAAAGAAAATTTTGTAATTATTGCTAAATCATTTAAAAACAAAAGTAATATCAAAAATGTGCATTATTATGATTTAAAAACTATTGAAAAGATAGTTATGTCAAATAAAAAAGTAATGTAAAAGTAATGATAAAGAACTGAAATAAATACAGACAATTTACTAGTAAATAGAAGTTAGGTTAACATTTTACAAAAAAACTTGTTTTTCTCCTGTAAAAAAGTGTAAAATTACGCGAGGAGGGAGATTTGAACTCCCGTGGTCGTAAGACCAAAGGATTAGCAATCCTTCGCCGTGGCCAGGCT
>CAYYOO010000139.1:0-2318 GCA_964473335.1 uncultured Thermoplasmatales archaeon | reverse complement strand
TTTTGAAAGTAAAAGAAATGATAAATATATGAAGAAATAGCATAGGAAATAAACAATAAAATATGCTAAAACAAGTAGTATATTATTATAAAACTTCCAGAGACCAAAATTGTATATTGGGATTTGATAAATAATTGAAAATATTATAACTAAACCATATAAAATGTATTTTTTAGAGGTTTTGATATTTGTGATAATAACAGAGAAAAGAACGATACCTATTATAAATGGTATAGCTCCAATTAAAAAGTAAAAAAGGCTACTAATCATACTATTTTTGGATAAATGCATTATAATATCTCTACCATCAAAAAAATAAATCACTCTAAAAATCCAATATGGCATTGTAATAAAAATAGATGCTAAGATTACATAAACAATATTTTTCTTTTTAAAAAATGAAAGTTTATCCTTAAAATCTCTTGGTTTTGATAGGTACCAAAAAATTAGAAAAACACTGAAAAATACAATAAATTTTAACACTATAGAAAAATAAAATGCATTCTCAACTATTATTCCATATTCTTCAGCTCTAATAAAATTTCCTGAAGAAACTACTTCTTCAAAGCTTATTGGTGGATAAAAATAATAAAAAATACCCCAGTATATCTTATCAAGCAGTAGTAAAAAAAAGATTGATAGATATGGTATTGTCTTTCTGATAATAGATATATCAGTAATTAACCAAGCTATTATCACCCAAGAAAAACTGAAGGTGGATCCAACTATCAAAGATTTGTAGATTGACGCTGGATAAACTTGTAAATTATAATATGCATAAGTTGAGATTGTAATAAGAAATGATGCAATGATTAAGAAAATAATTTTCCTATCTTTTACTATCAAGTTAAAGATATCTTTAATATTTTTAGCAGCATTCATCTTATAATAAAATAATTCTATCCTTTATATATATTATCCTTTAAAATAAAATAATCTCTTTTAAAAAAGACCTTGCTTCACCAACAGTAAAAAGTGATCCACAAATACAAACCATATCTTTAATTCCAGCTTCTCCTTTTGCATAAAGAACTGCTTTTTCAATTGTTTCAAAAGGAATTACTGTTTTTTTATAATCAATATATTCAACTTCTTTTTTTAGATTAAAGGGATTAAAAGATCTTTTATTACTTGATTTAGTTGTAACAACAATATCACAAATCGGAACAATAGTTTCAAGCATATCTATGTACTTTTTATCTTTAAGAATTCCAATTACTAAAATTAATCTATCATATTTGAAGTCACTTTCAAGTGATTTTTTAAGATTTTTAAATCCTTCTATGTTGTGTGCACCATCAAGTAAAATTATAGGATTTTTACTTAAAATTTCCATTCTACCTGGATGTTTTGCATTAAAAATTCCTTTTTCAATTGATTTATCATCAATTTTAAAACCTTTTTTTTGTAAAATAATGGCACTTGAAACTGCAAGAGCAATATTTTCACCTTGAAAAAATCCAAGGTTTTTTGTTTTTACATCCATAGTTTTGTCAAGAAAATTTATTGTAAAAATTTGACTTTTTGAATTATTATAGGTTCTTTTCCAATTGTATTTATTTATCTCATAAACTTTTGAATTTTTTTCTTTAGAAACCTTTTTTATTACTTTGAGTGAATCATCTTTTGCTGAAGTAATTATAGAAATATCTTTTTTTATTATACCTGCTTTTTCAAAGGCTATTTTTTCAATAGTATCGCCAAGTCTATCTTCATGCTCAAGTGTTACATTACAAATTACTGATAAAATAGGTTTTACAATGTTTGTTGCATCAAATCTTCCACCTAATCCTACTTCTATTACTGCAATATCTATTTTTTTAATTTTGAAATATAAAAAAGAAATTGCAGTTACAATTTCAAAATATGTAGGATTCATATCTTTTTTTATCATTTCATCAATAATAGGCTTAATTTTCTTAAAAATCGTGTTAAGTTCTTTTTCTGATATTTCTTTATTATCAACTGTTATTCTTTCAGAAAATTTCTCTAAGTGAGGAGAAGTATATATGCCTGTCTTATAATCACTTTCTTTAAGAATTGAACCTAGATACTTACAAACTGATCCTTTACCGTTTGTTCCGCCCACATGTATAATCTTGTAATCATTTTGAGGGTTTTTTAGTTCTCTACAGATATATTTTATTCTAGATAGGTCTAGTTTAACACCAAATTTATGAAAACTATTAAGCCAATCATAAAAATCCTTTTTTATCATATTAACAAATTCTAGTATCCCTCAGAATACAAAACATTAGGTATAGTTTCGTACTTATCAATCCAGCTATCTTTATTATTTATTTCTACTTTTCTTCCAA
>CAYYOO010000138.1:0-2366 GCA_964473335.1 uncultured Thermoplasmatales archaeon | reverse complement strand
AATCTATTATAACAGGTGATTCATCTGTTATTGAATCTGATTCTTGGGACTGGATCCTTGATAGACTTGGTTGGATATATATAACAGTTGAACATGTTATAACAATATATAATGATGCTTTAGCACTCTATACTAGAATAACACAGGGCAGCCAAGTTGTACAAAATTGGTACAATAGTGTTATAAATTTAAGAGAGAAATGGCAAAGTTTTAAACAGAACCCACTTAATTTTAACAATATTGTTAATCTATTAAATGCTGCAATCACCCTTATTCAGTCAACAATCAATTTAATCGAGTATGTTTCTTCTCAAGATTTGATTGATGCGTTAAATACTTTCCTTGCAGATGTGCAAAAATTTGTTGGATTTTTACAGAGCAATCCATGGAATAAACCAATCACGATATATGGAACTGTTAATAATGTAGATGAGTTGGTAACAATCTCAGTTAAAAGCGATAGCTCTACAACAACAGAGGATTACGAACTTAACTATACTACATCTGATTCTAAACTACCCTGGTTTGTACATAAATGTAGTATAAAAGCTGAATATGATGATAGGTCATTTACAAAAGACAAATATGCTTTTTCAATGGGTGAAATCGAGCATAACATTGATAAACAAGATTTCAATGCAAAAGCTAAATCTAAAAATTCTTTTGATGATAACATAGATCTTTTTTTAAAAATACAACTCTTAATTTCAAAAATATTTAAATCTTGGAATATGGAATTTCTAACCATTTAAATATTAAAAAATCTCTTTTTTTTAATTTTTATCAATTGAGCTATTAAAATAATTTAGGGGACGAGATTTGAACTTTCCTTTGGACTCATTTTTTATTTTAATTTTGTGTTAACAAAAATTTGTAAGCAGGTACAATATTAACTTTTTTATCGCCGATTTCTTTATTTTCTTCTTTTCTATATGATATAACATAACCCACAGCGATATTTTTTTTATTCATAAACTTTATAAGACTTTTAGTTGAAATTTTTCCATATTTGATTTCTATTGGTGTTATTTGCCCATTTCTTAGGATAATGTCTACCTCATTTTTGTATGGATCTCGATAGAAATACTCGGCTTTAAGCTGAGTAACAATTATACTTTCAAACACTTTTGATTGTGAATATGACTCATTTTTGAATAATAGTAAAGGTGAAATAATTGTTGGATAATATTTTTTGAGTTTTCTTTCAACTTTTCTTTTACTGTTAGAGTGGTTATATAGTTTAGAGATCAAAAAGGAGTCTTCAAGATATTTCATATAATTTGAAAGGGTCTGCCTGGTTATATCTAGGTCCCTTGATAGTTTTGATAACTCAATAATTTGCCCAGGTTCTTCCATGATGATATTTAGAATTGATTCTAGCATTGGAATGTTTTTGATGTTGAGAAGTCTAGTTAAATCACGGTAAATTATCTTTTCAATTATACTTTCTTTGATATATTTTTTTATGATATCTCTATCTGTAATTCCTACAAGTTCTGGAAATCCTTGTGTTTTTATATATTCCTGGAACAAAATAAGAAGTTCTTTTTTGTATAAATCAAGATTTGTAATTTTTTTATTTTTAAAATTTAGATACTCTTTGAAGCTTAGAGGACTTATAATAAATTCAAATAATCTTCCAGCAAGTGTTGCTTTAGATTTATTTTTAATAAATAATGATTCTGAACCAGATATGATTATTTTAATATTTTCTTTATATGTATCATAGAATCCTTTAAGTTGTTCATCCCAGTTTTTAAGTTTCTGAATTTCATCAAGCAGAAGTAAATATTTGCCTTCTTTGATATTTTTATTCATAATTCTTTCAAATTCTGATATTATATCTCTGATTTCAGCATCCTTAAATTCATCGAATGAAAAATATATGATACAGTTCTTGTCAAATCCTTTTTTTAGGTATTCATCAATAATTTTGTACATTAATGTAGTTTTACCAACCCGTCTTAAACCTGTTAATGCAATTATTTGAGGCATCGATAAAAATTTTTTAATATTAAAAAATATCTCTCTTTTTTGATATTTTAATTCAAACTCTTCTTTCCACCAAGGGTTTATTTCAACTAAAACATTTTCAATTTTTGGCATATTGAATTAACCTATTTTCTATTTTATGTTAATTGTATATTACATATACTATTTAAGTTTTTTTAGACATAATTACTTTTAGGTTATGTTTAAGATTCAATTATAGTCGACAATAATATGTTTTTTTGTCAGTTAATGATGACAAATTTAAAATATTCACTACTAAAATTAGAAGTTGATAGTTTTATAAAAAATGTGAATTATTAAAAAAATGCAGGGGACGAGATTTGAACTCCATTTTGCAGGAAAATAATGAGGTT
>CAYYOO010000137.1:0-2422 GCA_964473335.1 uncultured Thermoplasmatales archaeon | reverse complement strand
ATTTAATTTTTTGATATCGCGCTCATTTTTTCTTTTTCCATGAGGAACATCCTTCCGTAAAGTTTATATATATATAAATAATATATAATTTGAAAAATAAAAATGGAATGTGATAAAAATATGAATAAAAGTTTGAATAAAAACATGAAAATACTAATCGCAGGCTTTTTTGTTCTATCAATGGTCCTAAGCAGTTTTCTATCAGTTGGAGCAGTTAACATAAAACAAGAAAAAACTCAAGATCTAGAACTTAAAGAACCGAATATATATCCCTCTTGCCAATATGATGAAATAACTGTTGAAGGAAAGGTATATCAAGGAAGAACTTGTCTACGTACAGTAGATGGTGTGAATATTCAATTGTATGCTAGAAGATGTCTTTATTTTAAAGGAGAATTAATAGCTGAAGATATTTCAGATTCAGAGGGTTCTTTTAGATTAGAAGATGTACCATGGTGTGAATCTCTTATTATGACATTATCGAGATCAGGATATAAGACAGAAACTTTTTTTTATTGCATGAATGTACCAGCTGCTCAATGGGGAAATGGAGTATATGAATATGAAGCATTACATATTTATAAAGAGGATAATGGAAACGATGGCGGAATAAAAATAAAAAATCTAATCCCGTTAGAGTCGTTCAATAATTTCCTAAATTTTTTGCAAATTTGGTAGTTTTTTAAAATTTTGTCTTTTTTATTAATTTTTCTCCTTTAGATTAATTTGTTAATCACTATAAGAAATATCATATATGTGGATATCGTGATTTGAATCCAAGTAAATAGCTTAGGTAACTTTTTTTATATTTCTATTTTTTTTTGTTTGTTGTGTATACAATTTCCATGAGGAATATTGTTCTATAAACTATATATACCTAAAACATTAATATATTATGCGTAATATAATAATGATGATGGTGTTTAAAAAATGAATAAAAAAATAATTGTAATATTTTTGATAGGTGCAATATTTGTTAGTAGTAATTATGCTATGGGTTCAAATGTAAACAATAAAACAGAGAGTCTAATAATTTCGAATGAGTCTAATGAAAAGACATTTGAAGCGTTAACTAGTGATGATACATTATATGCTACTTCTGCAGGTTATGAAGAGGGATGGAATAAAAATGAAGGAAAATTTTGGCCGGAAAGAGAAGACCTTGCTGTAGGTACTGGTATTGCTGACCTTTATGCTAATAAATTAGCATTTATAAGATCTTTTATATATTTTGATGTAAACCTCCCGGAAAATGTAGTTGTTACAGATGCAAAATTGAAGTTGCATGTAAAAGATGTTAAAATTACCCCCTATGGAGGCTTTAAGGTTGTGATACAAAGTGGTATGCCAGATCATCCCCATGATGTTCTAAGAAAAGAGGATTTTAATAGAGACTATTACTATGGTGATGGGGGGAGCAAAACAGCTTGGAATCTTCAAAAAGATAAAGACGATTATAGTGAGATAGAATTAAATGTTGATGGCATAAACTGGATTACTACAGAAGGACTGACAAAATTTTGTCTTAGGACAGATAAAGATATTGATGGTGTAAATGATTGGCTTAATGATGTTGTTACTTTTTCTTCTGCTGAAACTTCACATCCAGCAGAACTTGTAGTAGAATATGAAAAAATGGAGATTATAAAACCTGGGGATTATATATATGTGGATAACAAAGAAGTATTAAATTACATTGAACCATTTATTATAGGTCCTATTGATATCGAGGTTGATGTTCCTCCTTCTGAAAATATTATTGGAGTTAAATTTTATATAAATGGTAACTATGCTGGTGATGATTTTACGAAACCCTATAGTTATTACTGGAATGAACCTAAAACTATTATTCCTAATCCAAAAATTACTGTAAAAGCAATAGACGAGGAGGGAAGACAGGTGTTGGTAGCTGAAAAAGATGTTCTTTGGTATCTTAATCCTTATCCAGATATTACTTATACTTGTCAGGCAAGTTATGCATCAGAAGAAACTCATCTATTAACTGTTGATACTTCTATTTCTGAACAAGAATTAGAGGATATTAAAAATTTATTGGATGCGGAAATTTTATTCAGATATACTATTGATTTTGGTGATAATTCAGCTGGAGAAATAGTGACCATAGAAAAACCTTTTTATTGTGTATCTCACACATATCAAAATAACAAACATGATTTGGCAAGTTCTGAGGTTGATATAATTCTTAAATTGGATTTAAATGGTGATGGCGATCGGGAAGATGAAAATGAGGAAATAATATATAGTTTAAACCAAGGAGAAAAAAGTAAAGAAAAATCTCATAGATTTGATTTTGGAAGATATTTGGATAATAACAAACCAATTTTAGAAATTCTTAAAAAAATAATCAAAAGGTTTTTCTGATTTTTTCCATGAGGAACATTCTTCCGTAAAGTTTATATAT
>CAYYOO010000136.1:0-2443 GCA_964473335.1 uncultured Thermoplasmatales archaeon | reverse complement strand
GAGATTAAACATAACACTGATGATGAATAATGGATTTTGAATACAAAATGGTGATTGTTACAAGAAATGATCTTAAACTTTCGCCTGGAAAGCTCGCCGTTCAAGTAGCTCATGCATCAGTAAATTGTGCACTTTTTACAAAAAAAAATAAATCTAAATGGTTTAAAAAGTGGCAGAACGAAGGCGCAAAAAAAGTAGTTACAAAAGTTGATTCTGTCAAAGATTTTTTTATTTTAAAGGAAAAAGCAAAGCAGCTTGATTTACAAACTTCATTAATTGAAGATGCAGGTCATACTGAGATCCCTGCAGGCACAAAAACCGTTCTAGGAATAGGACCGGGGCCAAGTAATATTGTTGATCAAGTTACAGGGGAACTTAAACTCTTGTAAAATAAGCAAAGGATTGGAAAGATTTTTAGAGCAAAACAAAATATTTCATAATACAAAAAATGAAAAAAGAAATTAGAATTCTTGGTATAGATGATGCTCCTTTTAAATTCAGAGATGAAAAAGTTAATTTTATAGGCGTTGTAATGAGAGGCGGAGAATACATTGAAGGAGTTATAAAAAAAGATGTTAGAATTGATGGGTTAGATTCAACAGAAAAAATCGTCGACATGATAAATAAAACTAGACATAAAACACAACTGAAAGCAACATTAATTGATGGAATCGCACTTGGTGGATTTAACATAGTTGATATTCAAGAGGTTTTTTCTAAAACAGAGGTACCAGTAATAACTATAACAAGAGATAAACCAGATAATAATAAAATTAAATTGGCTCTAAAAAAACATTTTTCAGATTGGAAAAAACGTTTTGATTTAATAACAAAAGGAGAATTATATAAAATACAAACAAAACATAATCCAATTTTTATTAAATGTGCAGGTATATGTGCAGATGAGGCAAAAGAAATAATAAAGATATCTACAATAAGGGGTGTTATCCCAGAGCCGATAAGAGTTGCTCATATCATTGCTTCGGGAATTACAAAGGGTGAATCATATGGGAAAGCCTAAAGCAAAAGTAGATAGAAAAAAATGTCTTGCATGCGGCGGATGCATATCAGTCTGCCCAGAAGATGCAATATCATGGAACGGTTATAAAGCATATGTTGATCAAGAAAAATGCATAAGCTGCGCGATATGTATAAGAACATGCCCTATTGGTGCAATATCAGGGGAGGGGTTTTAGACTCATGAAATATGATATAGTGATAGTTGGAAGTGGCCCTGCCGGAAGTGTAACAGCGCGTTTTGCAGCAGAAAATGGTGCAAAAGTATTAGTTATAGAAAGAAGAGCAGAAATAGGATCTCCTGTATTATGCGGCGAAGGAATAAGTAGAAAAATCGATGACTGGGATATGATAGATGGAGATAGATGGATAGCTGGAAAAATGGACGGAGCAAGAATCTATTCCCCAGATAAAACATGTGTAACAATAGGTGCAGAACAAGCTGGAAACGAAACAGGATACGTCGTACATAGAGAAGTTTTTGATCAAGAACTAGCAAAGCGTGCGATGAAAGCAGGCGCAGAATATATGTTAAATACCCAAGCAACAGGTCTATTAACAGAAAATGATAAAATAAAAGGCGTGAAAGCAAAACAGTTTGATAAAGAGCTTGAAATAGAAGCAAAGATGGTAGTAGGTGCAGACGGAGTTGAGTCAAAAGTTGGACATTGGGCTGGAATAGAAACAATACTTAAACCAAAAGACCTTGAAACATGCTGTCAGTATACCCTCTCAAATGTTGATATAAAGGATTCATACTGTGATTTTTATCTTGGAAAAGAAATTGCCCCAGGAGGATACATATGGGTCTTTCCAAAAGGTAAAAACATTGCAAATGTTGGAATAGGAATACTTGCAAGTCTTTCTGAATCAGGATATGCAAAAAAATTACTTGACGATTTTATAAAAGAAGAACCGCGATTAAAAAACGGCCAGCCAATAAGATTTCTAGCTGGGGCAGTGCCTGTTTCTAACCCTGTAAAAACAGTTAAGGATAATCTAGTTTTAGTTGGAGACGCGGCTAGACATGTCGATCCAATAACAGGCGGGGGGCTTACCCACTGCTTAGAAGGTGGAAAAATTGCTGGAGAAGTAATTGCTGAAGCGATAAAAAGAGAAGATTACAGTGAAGAATTCTTAAGTAAATACGAAGAAGAATGGAAAAAGACATTTGGCGGAAAAATAAAAAGAAACTACCTAGTAAAAGAAATAATGCTTGATATGGATGATAAAACATTCAATAAAATAGCGGATTCCTTAAAAGATGTGAAATTTGATGAGATAAGTACGTTTGGCCTAGTTAAAGAAATAGCTAAAAAACATCCCACTCTTATGATGAAACTACTGCCATTACTAAAATATCGAAAGGAGTTAAAGGAGAATAAAGAAGAATGAAATGGGGTCTAGTATGTAACTATCATGTAAA
>CAYYOO010000135.1:0-2452 GCA_964473335.1 uncultured Thermoplasmatales archaeon | reverse complement strand
ACTCAGGTAATGCTTTTGCCATCATTCTTTTAGCATCATATTCTCTTATTCCTTTCTGTGCCATATTTTTCTTTTCCTCCTTAGATCTAAAAATAAAAAATATTAAGCTTTATTTTTCATAAAAGCTAGGGTTCCTCCTTCAAGTAGAACTTTCTTTTGTCTGTCTGAAAGTGTGTATTTTGCTTTAAATTCAGTTCCTTTAGTTTTATTTTTAACTGTTACATCTTGTCCTTGTTCTATTTCTGTTTTGACATTTGGTAGTTCTAAATCGTCACCTTGATCGATAGAATCATAGTCTTTTTCGTTTACAAATTTTAATGGTATTATTCCAAAGTTCAGTAGATTTGCTTCATGGATTCTTTCCATTGATTTAGCTATTACTGCTTTTACTCCCATATACATAGGACATAACGCGGCATGTTCTCTAGATGAACCTTGTCCATAACTTTCACCGGCTATAATGATATTGTCTTTTCCGCTGTCTCTAATTTCCTTTGCTCTATCATGGAATGTATCGTCTACTACTTCAAACAAGAATTCAGAATATTTTGGTACATTACTTCTGTATTTCATTTTTGATCCAGCTGGGATTATGTGATCTGTTGTGATTTTATCTTCAACTTTGATTGTTACTTTTCCATCTATTTTTTCAGATAATGGATTACTTGCTGGCGGATCACCTATATTTGGTCCTCGGTATATTTTAACATCACCTTTTACTTCATCTGGGAATATAAACATTGAATCATCAATCAAAAATTCCTTTGGCATCTCAACATTCGGATATTTTATCCCCATCTTTTCAAGATCTCTTGGATCAGTAAATTTACCTGTTATTACTGCAGCTGCAGCAGTCTCAGGGGAAATCAAATATGCATTTGCACTTTTTGTCCCACTTCTTCCAAGAAAATTTCTGTTACTTGTTCTAAGTGTAATTGACTCAGTTTTCGGTGATTGACTGTTACCTATACAAAATCCACATGCAGCTTCTGCAAGTCTAGCACCAGAATTTAAAATGCTTTCAAGACCACTATCTTTTTGAATGTTTTGTACTACTTGTCTTGAACCAGGTGCAACAACAAAACTAACATTTTTATGAGCTGTTTTACCTTCAACTATTTTTGCAACTGTCATTAGATCTCTATATGATGAATTCGTACAGCTTCCAACACAAACTTGGTCAACATCCATTCCTTCAAGTTCTCTTACTTTACTAATATTGCCTGGACTATGTGGTGTTGCAGCCATTGGCTCTATTTCACCTAGATTAATTTCAACAACTTGATCGTAATTTGCATCTGAATCAGCTTTTAATTCGGTCCAATCTTGTTCTCGACCTTGTGCTTTTAAGAATTGTTTTGTTATTTCATCACTTGGAAATACACTAGTTGTAACTCCGCATTCTGCACCCATATTTGTAATTGTTGCGCGGGCCGGTACATTTAGTGTTTTTACTCCAGGTCCGCCGTATTCAAATACACATCCAACATTACCTTTGGTTGTGAATTTTTCAAGAACCGTTAATACTACATCTTTAGCACTAACCCATGGTTTTAGTTCACCAGTTAAATTAATCTTTATTACCTTTGGATAAGTTAGATAAAAAGGACCGCCTGCCATTGCAACAGCAACGTCAAGACCTCCTGCTCCAATTGCAATCATTCCGATTCCACCATTTGTTGGTGTGTGTGAATCAGACCCAAGTAGAGTTTTACCTGGTTTTCCAAAACGCTCAAGATGCACCTGATGACATATTCCGTTTCCCGCACGTGAATAAATTATTCCATATTTTGCTGCAACAGTTTGTAAGTATCTATGATCATCAGCGTTTTCAAAACCGATTTGAACTGTGTTATGATCGACATAACTTACAGATAATTCTGTTTTTATCTTTGGAACTTTCATTGCTTCAAATTGTAAGTATGCCATAGTTCCAGTTGCATCTTGGGTTAGTGTTTGATCAATTTTAATTCCTACTTCTTTACCCTTTTCAGGTTTTCCTTCAATAATGTGTTTATCAAGAATTTTTTCAACGATATTTTTACCCATTTTTTTCACCAACTCTATATTTTTTAGACTTTCTTCGATGAATAAATACTTATTTAATAAATGTTTTGCACTTTTTGTCCAAAAATAATTCTTTTTTTGTTTTAAAATACTTTTTTTGTAAAAAACCAATCAATTTTTTTTACATTTTAACGATATTTAAGTTTTATGTCGTAAAAATGAGAAAATTATTTATTCATGTTTTTCTTTGTAGATGCTTGCGTGAAAAGAACTTTACTTACAAAAAATGAAAAAAGGGTCCTTTACGGATTAGTTAGATATCCTGACTTAAATGATAGTGAACTTTCTGATATAATAAATGTAAAATTATCTACTTTGACCTCAATTAAGAGAAGGCTCTACGATCAAGGATTTTTAAGAAAATTAACAGTCCCTCTTTTAAATC
>CAYYOO010000134.1:0-2468 GCA_964473335.1 uncultured Thermoplasmatales archaeon | reverse complement strand
TGCCATTATTGAAATGCTATATTTGTCGCTACCAATATTTTCTATTTCTTTTTTTGCATCATTTAAATTTTTTATTTCAATAAACTCTGGATTGTGATCTGTCATCAAATTTTGTTATGATTTAATATTATATGAAAATATTTGTTGAAAAAAGAAAAAATGAGATTATTTTGTTTTTATTTACCTAATGCCCATAGCATAAATCTAAGCATCGGGAATGCCCAGTCAAATTTATCTAACCTATTTTCTAGGAAGTCTATTATTGAATTGGTATTTTTAGAAAGTATGACCCATTTGGTTAATATATTGTTATCTTCTGCATCACCACCCTCATTCCATTCTTCTATCTGTCCGTTAGGATGGTCTTCATCTGCAGGGTCAATTTCTGCTATCAAGGTTGAAATTCCTTTTCGAACAGGTACACATATTGCATGTGGGTCTGTTTGTTCTCCTGTTCCTTCATATTCAATATCATATTTAATTGGGTATCCATAATTACTAATCTCTAATCTTATTGGAACATCCATTTTTTCAACAGCACCACCTCTATTGTTTATTGTTAATCTAACTGGATATCCATGATCTTTTACATAATCTTCAAGTTCTATCTTAGTTATTACAAAATCTGGTTTTTCTTCATCTGGTGTTTCATATGCAGACAATGTTTCTTCCCAGGTATTGTCTGTTTCATCTGTTTCAGCATCTTGATTTATAGGGTCAACCATTATTAATACATTATGGTCTTCATAGTCATTTGGCCAGGTATATCCCAATTCAACTGTTGGTCTTTCTGGTGTTGCAACAGAGGCCATTCCGTTGTCTGGATTACAATATTCATCTATATAAAGTTCTATATATACTGCATCCTCGGTATTTTCAAATCCTACAGTTACTGTAAAAACCACTAATTTTTCTTTTTCAATTATTTCAGGTTCATATGTTACAGAGCCAATTGAGTAGTTGAATCCATCTCCAGTGGCAATGAATTTAGTATTATCTACAGCAGATACTGAGGATATACCTGTTAGTAAGAATATTCCGATTATTCCAATACATATTATTTTTTTATTCATTTTTATCACTTTTATTTAATTTTTTTAGTAATAGTCTATTTATATATTTATAAAGTTTTTTGTATAAAAATAAAAAAAAGAGAAGTGATGGATTAAATTATAATCCAAGTATGGCTCTTAGTAATGGAAACATATATGGGTGTTTCTCAAAGAGTCTTGTAAAAATATTACTGAATAATGGATTAATTGATTTTACTTTTGGATTTTCTATTGTATTGCTTATCCCGATATTATTTTCTTCAGCATCAACATTAGGATCATCATTGCTTTCAGGGATATCGTTGTTATAATCTAGTTTCATAGTTATTTGTAAATTTGAACATTCCTTTTTACTTGGTATTCCTTCAGTGATTACTCCAGCAGGTACATACAGTACTTCATCTTCTTCAATTGAGTAAGTTTTAATAAGAAACGGTTCTGTATTGTCATTCCAAAAAAATGCAACCTTAAAAATCCCGGTTGCACCAGCATAAATGTTGTAGACAACAAAAGTTATAAGTATATCCGTTCCAAAAGGATCTATATATGGGTTTTCTATTTCGTTTCCATTTTCGTCTTTTAAAATACCAAATACTAAATCTATTGGATTATTGCTTATGGATAATAAATTATCTTTTTCATTTTCCATTTCAGAATTGTTTAATTTTGTTCCTGCAACATTTAAACTTAAACTCGAAAGCAGGAATATGCTTATTATTCCAATACATATTATTTTTTCATTCATTTTTATCACTTTTATTTCATTTTTTTATAATAATAGTATACTTCTATATTTATAAAGTTTTTGATATAAAAATGAAACAATTGTAACAAATTATTTATTTTCCTTCTTTTTTTCTTCTGCTTTTTTCCTATCTCTTTTTATTTTCACTGGTAAGAATAATACATAGAAAATTAAAGCAAATTCAATATTTGCTACAACAATTATCACTATAGGGTCACTAAAAAAACTTTTCCAAGTATAGAAATGAAAAATACCAAGAATAATTGCTCCAATGATTGCAATAAAAACATAAATAACAATGAGTTCTTTGTAACTTCTATTTTCGAACATAATTAAATCCTATCCTATTTTTTTCTTCTATTTTTAAGTTTTATATTTACTGAATGAAATAAGAGTAGTGCTATAAATAATGCTACAAAAGAAAGCAAAAAATGTATTATCATCGATTGAGTTCTAAAAAATAAGTAAACCTGAACTGATGCAACAATCAAAAGCATGATTCCAAAAGTTGCAAATATTTTTTTAACACTCCAACTTTCAAACATTTTACAATTTTTTACAATACGAAATTATTTATTAACACTTTTGGAAAAGTTTATTGTTCAATATATTTAGGTTTTGAAAGTAAAAGAAATGATAAATATATGAAGAAATAGCATAGGAAATAAACA
>CAYYOO010000133.1:0-2571 GCA_964473335.1 uncultured Thermoplasmatales archaeon | reverse complement strand
TGATTCCCACTTTTTCTGCGATTTTATAGATATCTTGAAGTTCTGCTTCTTTTGCAATTTCAATGTCAGATTTCATAATTAAAAAATTGTTAGCATAAAAGATATACTTAAAGGATTTGTAGAAAATTTTTTAGTTATTATTTCTATATTTATAAAAGCCTAATATTAAAAATAAAATTCCTGAAATTAATAAGGTTATCACTATAATATTGTTATCTATTTTATTAGAATTTGATATATGAAAGGAAATATGATCTACTTTTTCAAAATCTTCATCACGATGTTTCTGGAGGTTAAAATAGCAACTTTTAGTTTGTGAACTTTCTAATAACGGAATTTTTAGTTTATCATGTTCTTCTCCCGGGGATTTTAATAAATTATCATTTACATCATAATACTTAATATTAATCTCCATATTTTCAAGATCGATATTAGCAATATTTTTATAAAAAACCAAAACTTCATAAAAAGTTGCATTTTCACTATGAATAAACCCCTCTCCTAAAAATACCATAGGTGGGTTAACATCATAATCCCAGGATAAATATGTTGAATTTATTATTTGAATCTCATCAATACTCCCTTTTACTATAGTACCATCTTCTAGAGATGTTTGCTTTTCGGGAATTAAAAGAATAATTGAAGCAATCATTAATAAAATTATTGAACTAATTATTAGGATGCCTTTTTTCTTCTCGTGCATAATGTATCATTTTTGTATGATAAATATCATTAATATAAATTGTTTGGTCTTTTCTCTATAATTTATTTTTAAGAGTACTTAAGATTTCTTCTGTTTTTTTATCTGTATCCTTTTCAAGTGTATCAAGTTCAGTAGACAATTTTTTAACAAACGCTTCATCCTTAATTGATCCAAGATTAATCTTTACGTTGAGAATTCCACTAATAACACCAGCTTTTGCCATAAGTGAAGAAACTGCTGCATCTGTAATAGAATTAACATTTCCCTTTTCAGCTACAACTTTTGCTACATCAAGGATATTAGCACAAGTTCTTGCTGTCTCAAGTGGAACTTTAGCTGCTTTTTTGTAGCCTTTTTGTATTGCTTCACTACGTTTTTTCTTGTCCTCATCAGTTTCTTTTGGCATTTTGAAAGCTTTTATTACATCGTTAAAAGCATTTGTATCTTCATCAATCAATCCTTCAAGTTTTCTTCTTAGTTTTTCACTATTTTTCAAAGCTTTTTTTATATCATTTTCTACATCTGCATATTTTTCTTTTCCAATTGTAAGATTACATACCATAGATGATAACGCTGCTCCAAGACTACCTGCGAGAGCTGCAACACTTCCACCACCAGGTGCAGGGCTTTTTGATGCAAGTTCAGATAAAAACCCTTTTATTTTCATTGAAGCAAGAGGACCAGTTTCTTTTATCATATATTCAATAACTTTTTCTTCAGGTTTGAACTGATATAGATCAGAAAGGCCCAGTTTATCTATTGCAAGAGTTACTAGTTCATCTTCTTCAGAAATATTAATTCCTTCTTTTTTGGAATAAAATTCTCCAGCCATAGTAAGTGACTCAAGAGGGAGAAGCCCAACGATTTCACTGCCCGTAACTTTTGTATCAAATTCTAAAGCAAGTTTTTTTACTTCTTCATAAACATGATGTAGATTTACTTCTTTGTAGTTAAGTAAATTCATTGAGACTTGAGCAATATTTTCATCATACATCATACCACCAGCCTGAACACCTTTGAATTTACCAGGGATTCTTTCTGCTTTACCATTCGGCCCAATTATTTTATTTCCATCTTTGTCTTTTTTAGGTACGCCACTTGTTCTTATCTTTCCCGCAATTTTTGATGCAATTGATCTGTCATTTGTTGCAAGATTTATGTTATATGCAAGTAAGATGTCTCTGCAGCCTGTTGCAGTAGCACCGCTTTTTGGTACAAACTTTTTTTCTCCAAAATCAGGTTTGAATTCTACTGTTTTAAATTTTTCTTCAAGGGCTTCATATTCACCTTTTCTGATACTTGGAAGTTTTACATTTTTAGGTTTACTTGCTGATTTTGCATATAAAAAAACTGGTACACCAGTTTCTTTTGCCATTCTTTCTCCAAATTTTTTAGAAAGCTCTATACAATCTTTATCTGTAACACCTTTGATTGGGATAAAAGGACAAACATCTAGTGCGCCCATTCTTGCATGTTCACCCTTGTGTTTTGTCATATCAATTAGAGATGTTCCAACTTTAGCTGCCTTCAAAGCTGCTTTTAAAACGTTTTCAGGGGATCCTACAAAAGTATAAACTGTTCTATTAAAATCAGCACCAGGGTCGACATCTAAAAGTTTTACACCATCAACTGATTCAACTGCTGCTGATATTGCATTTATTATTGCTTTATCTTTTCCTTCAGAAAAATTTGGTACACATTCAACTATTTTATCCATAGGCTATTTGCCTCCACCGCAAACCCTTAATCTAGGTTATTCTTTTAAGGGTTTGGGAAAATGGCAATGGAAAACGTCGATATCTTGATAAAAAACGCAAACGAAGTTGTTACGTTAAAGGGTCCAAACAGGCCTCGAGTCAAAAAAGAAA
>CAYYOO010000132.1:0-2642 GCA_964473335.1 uncultured Thermoplasmatales archaeon | reverse complement strand
TTCTCTAGAAATAATTGCAGCGTGACAATTCCCTACTATTATTGGGGTATAGTTCGCGCTGAAAATGACATAATTATGATCTAGTTCGCCATCTGCTTCAATTGTAAGATTATATACAGTATCCTCACCAAGCTTTTCAACATGTTTGGCTCTTTGCGTAGTAAAATCTGAATTTAGAATTTTATCGAATATCTTTTGATCAGGAATTTTATCAAGGACAAAATTTTTAATCTTTTTGCTTGTTATCATTAAGTTCTTAGTTATATAATCCGTCTTGATTTTGCCTCTTTTATTAATAAACGGCATAATATCTGATAAAACTTGCTTTCCTAGGAATCGTTTGCTATATTTCTTATCTACTGTTCCATCATTTTTTATTCTTTTTGAGTAAGTTAATACTTTTGGAATATCATAGTTATAACTTACTACATACCAGGATTTTCTTTTACAAATTGTAGGAGCAATCCCTAATCTAAGGGAGGCTAAGACAACAGCCTCTAAAACGTTCTTTTTACTAATTGTTATCTGAAGTTGATGGTCACTTAGGTTTCCATCACCGTCAATGACGCCGGCCAAAAATCTTAAAAGATTACTTTCGTCCATTAATAGGATGTTATTTATCAAATCGACCTGATTTTGTGATATGCTATTATACACCTCTTTTCTATAACAACTGAATTGACCAATATCGCCTCTTTTATCTAAAACTAGTCTTAGTTTATGACCATATGTTTGTTCAAAAAAGTCAGTAACTCCATTTATAAACTCTTTTTTTTCAGGTACAATTTTTTGTGTAAATCCAACTACATATCCACCTTGTTTGTTTATGTAGTTATGGCCATCTGATAATAAAACACCTGTAAGATATGATTCTTTTTCATCGAACTTTCCGATTCCACTTGGTGGTATTTGATCTGCTGTGAGAATGCCTTCTTTGAACTTACATAAATTCATAATTTCATTCTTTGCAAGATTTCGATTTCTTAATGTTAAAAATTTATGATCTCTTGTAGATTTTATGAAGTTCTGTTTAGATCTCAAGGTTGGAGAAACTAAAAACTTGTGAAGTTCTGCTTTTCTTTTTGAGGAAAAAAGTACTTTCCTCCACTTAATTTTATAATCTTCTGAATCAAGGGATAATGTATAAAGATCCTCGCCTTTATTTATACTCGCGTAAACTTGTTCGATATTTAAAAAGCCTTTATTTGTGAGTATTTTTGTGTCTCCACTAAAGCAAGTCCTGCCACCTTTGTTTGTAACAACTGATGACGCAATTTTGAGGATGGGTTCCCAATCTGGATCTGTCATATCAGTAACTAATACTTGTCCTTCTTTGAACTGATCTATATTTTCAGATTTCTCTATAACATTTACTTCACCAGTTCCTATTTTACTTCCTACTGCTTCACCTTCAACAAGAATATTTCCTTTTTCTTCAAGAACAAAAGTTTCCATTATTGCCATATCTTTTTGTGAGTGAACTGTTTCAGGTCTTGCTTGAACAATAAATAGTTCACCAGTTTCTCCATCTTTTGCCCATTCTATATCCATTGGTTTATCATAGTGGTCTTCAATTATACATGCCCATTTAGCAAGTTTTATTATTTCCTCTTCATTTATCACAAATTTATTTCTATCTTCCTCACTTACTTCTTTATTTAATACGCCATTTTCAGCATATACCATTCTTTTTTGTTTTGCGCCTAGTTTTTTTTCAAGGATTGGTTTAAAACCTTTTTTAAGAGTTGGTTTAAAGACATAAAACTGATCAGGGTTTACTGCGCCTTGTACTACGTTTTCACCTAGCCCCCATGCACCAGTTATGTATACTGCATCCTTAAATCCACTTTCAGTATCTATTGAAAACATTACGCCACTGCTTGCTAGATCTGATCTGACCATTTTTTGAATTCCAGCTGAGAGATATACATCAAGATGATCAAATCCTTTGTCAACTCTATATGAAATCGCTCTGTTTGTAAAAAGCGATGCAAAACAATCTCTTACTTTTTCTATAACCTCTTCTTCACCTTTTACGTTTAGATATGTTTCTTGTTGACCTGCAAAACTAGCGGTATTATGTGTTATTATTCCTCCTATTCCTGCAGCAAAAT
The DNA here is from genome assembly GCA_964473335.1 of uncultured Thermoplasmatales archaeon. Taxonomy (GTDB): domain Archaea; phylum Thermoplasmatota; class E2; order DHVEG-1; family DHVEG-1; genus CAYZTD01. The sequence goes on along the minus strand of CAYYOO010000132.1, from coordinate 528 downwards.
TTTCAACACCGGGTACTACAAAATCGTATACATAATCAGTTGAAGAAACTGGTTTTATTTTTTTTATTCCATCCCAAAGGATATCCCCGTTTAGAAAATCGACAATTTCTTTGGCATCGTATTTTTCAGCAATTTTTTTTAGGTGGGTTATCCCAATTCTTTTGTTTATTTTTCCTTTGTTCCAAGGGGTTATTCCTTTTTTGAAATGACCTTTTTCATCATATGTTATATATTTTAAGATGGTTTCTTTTTCAATGTCTGTATCATAAAAAGAGTTCTTGCATTCTCTGCAGTAGTATCTTTTTTTGTTTTTATAGTAGCTAGTTTGTTCTATTTTAGAATTGCATTCTGGACAAATTGGTATTTCAATTTCTTCTTTCGGTAGCTTTCTTTCTATAATTTTTCTAAATAAATCGGACGGGATATCAAATACATTTACAAAATCCTGATGTTTTTCTTTTTCATTATATTTTTTAATTAGTGTCTCTGTTTTTTCTTTTTTCTTTTTTATTTCAAAACCTATTTTTT
>CAYYOO010000131.1:0-2859 GCA_964473335.1 uncultured Thermoplasmatales archaeon | reverse complement strand
ATTGTTTGAAAAACTCATATGTGTCGCCAAAATACATATGGTTTTAGATGAGGGTGGTTTAAAATACTTTTAAACATTTACTTTTCTATAAGTTTTACATATATCATTTTTACATAAAGTTAAAGTATTGTCTCCATCAAATTCATACTTATTACAGGTTTTTTCAACACCGTGTTTGTCGATATCCTCTTTAATTATGTGATAAAAATCATCGTCAATTAAACAAACATAGTTATTGTCATATATTTCAAAAACTTGCCAAGAAACATAGTATCTTTCAATTTTAGATGCATATTCTTCTGTAAGTTCTGATTCTACATATGATGAATTAATTATAGATTCTATTTTTACTGATCCATTATTGAAAAATGTTATATTTTCATATAATAATAGCGGATAATCATAGGAGTTATATGGAGGAACATATTGCCATTTTCCAATAAATTTATTTTTTTCATTCGTTAAATTTAGATGTTTAATGAAAAAATAAGAACCAAGAATACCAATTATAACTATAATAACAACGAAGAAGATTTTTATTTTATTTTTATTCGCATCAGTTAATTTTAAATCTTTTCTACTTTTTTGAATATATCCTATGATAAAATAGAATAATAGTGTTAAAATAATCATGCCAATAATTGCAAACAATACCACAAAATTTTGTTGTTCTTTAACGTAAGGAGTATCATAAATATAAGGCTCAGAAGGAACACTATGTAAAATACTGCCACTGATATCCTCCATTCCTTCAACCCCAGCAAAAGGATCACCTGTATTTGTTAGTTGATCCCATTCTCTAAGTTCTTTTGTATATTCTACTCTTCTATCATATTCTGGAATAAAAACAAATATTTCCAGCAATCCTACTATAAGCAGCGATATTAATACTGAAATTAATAGATTTTTAATTTTTTTATTCATCCCATCACGTATATTTGAATCGCATTATGTTTATTAACATTTTTTGTATAAAAGATAATTTCTCATTTCGAAGATAGAAAATAACCTTTATCTTTTATTACAACTCCTTCTAAGTTCATTCCTTCTTTCCATCCAAGATCTTCAATATCATTTGGTGGTATCACAATAATATATTTATAAATTGTTTTACCTTTATATTCTCTCGCTTTTTGCTTCTGTAATATCATGAATAAACATATGTCAATTCAAGTATATAAATGTGGCACCACAAATTTTAAATACTCATAAGTCATAACAGATATGGCGACACATATGAGCAAGAAAATAGATGTTAAAAAAATGGTTAATGCCAGAAAGGCAAGAGGTATGATCCTTTTAGAAGAAGGTTTTGAACCTAATGAAGTAAATCCACATACATGGATAGTACCTTCTCAAAAAGGTAACAGATCATATACAATAGTTCATGGTGAACATAACCGTTGGAGTTGCACTTGTAAGGATTTTGAGTTAAAAGGTGTTCCTTGTAAACATATTTATGCAGTTAGAATTTGGCGTAATTTTAAAGAAAAATTTGAACAAATACATACTCAACAAAAACAAAGTATAAATTTTAATGAAAGTAAGATTAGAGCTTGTAAATTCTGTAATTCAACAGAGATTATTAAATATGGTACGAAAAATGGAAAGCAGAATTATTATTGTAAATCATGTAAACGTAAATTTGTAGATAATATTGATTTTGAAAATATGAAATATAATCCAAAAACTATAGCATTAACTCTGGATCTTTATTTTAGAGGATTATCTCTTCGCAAAATCAGCCAACATATTAAAGAATTTTACAACCTAAAAGTTACTCATATGACTATATATAATTGGATAGAGAAATACATTGGAATAATGAATGATTATGTTAACAATATTCAACCTGATATTGGGGAGGTTTGGCATACTGATGAGATGATGGTGAGTATTGGTGGAAATTGGGAGTATCTTTGGAATATCATGGATGAAAGAACACGTTTCCAACTTGCATCCGTTGTTTCCAAGGAACGTTATATAAAAGATGCCAGAATGATTTTTCAACGTGCTAAAAAGAATGTTGGAGGGCGTAAACCAAAATATATTGTAACCGATGGTTTACAAGCTTACAAACGAGCTGTAAAGAAAGAATTTATTACAAATACGCATGAAACAGAACATCTATGGAATGTTGGATTACAACATCATCCTAATAACAACCATGTTGAAAGATTACATGGAAACATCAGAGATAGGGAAAAGACAATGAGAGGATTAAAAATCGAAGATACGCCAATAATTGAAGGACACAGATTATATTATAATTTCATCAAACCACATGATAGTCTAAATGGTAGAACACCAAGTGAGGTTGCTGGATTAGCTATCGAAGGTAGTAATAAATGGTTAACACTTATGAGAACTGCAATACAACATAAGAATACTAAAACAGTGGAGGCTCAGGATGCACCATATTAAATTTTACACACTAAATTTGACATACTGATATTATACAGAGCCTGTTTGAAGGTACTGTGTAAAAGAGAGTTGGGAAAATAACGGTGGGAATTTTAAGTTGGTAAGTATTTTAAAATATCTAGTGTATTGTTTGTTTGCTGCCTCATTGTTTGAAAAACTCATATGTGTCGCCAAAATACATAAATGGTTTTGGATGAGGGCAGTATTATAAAATGCTACATTATTTTAATGAATTGTAACTAGGTAATTTATTGATTAGATTTATTAAAACATCAAAGTTTTCTTGGCTTGCGCCAGGAGCTTTTTTGATATCTTCTGATTTTATTATTGTGGTTTGCCCATCTTCTATTTCAAAATCATAATATGCCAATTCATATCCGAGTATTCTAGTTTTGTAATACATTCTAAATTTAAAAGCTGGAAGTAATCTTTCTA
>CAYYOO010000130.1:0-2903 GCA_964473335.1 uncultured Thermoplasmatales archaeon | reverse complement strand
CAATCTTCATTTCCACACCATGGAAGCTCAATTATTCCATTTAAATTCTTTGCTTTTTCTACTGAATCGACCCTATGTATATTTTCATCAAGCATCCTTTTTGCTTTTTCATATAAATTTTCTGATATTTTTTCAAGTAATTCCTTTATCTTTTCAATTGAATCACTATTTTTTACAAATAATTTTTCAGATGTATCTCTTCTCACGATCACAATTTGATCTTTTTCAAGGTCTCTAGGTCCTATTTCAATTCTTATAGGTACTCCTTTCAGCTCCCATTCATAAAATTTGTTACCCGGATTGATATTTCTTGTATCATTTGATACTCTGTATCCCTGTTTTTTTAGTTTTTTATATAGATCATCTGCAAAATCTAAAACTTGTTTTTCTTTATTTTTGAAAATTATTGGAACAATTACAATTTCTTTTGGTGCAACAGCCGGCGGCATCACTAGGCCCTTATTATCACCATGTATGCCAATTAGAGCACCTAGTATTCTTTCACTCATACCATATGTTGTCTGATGGCAGTATGAATGATCTCTTTTTTCTGTTTCATATTTAATATCATATGGTTTTGAAAAATTATCTTTATATTGATGTATTGAACCTAATTGAAGGGTTTTCATCGACGGCATCAAAACATCAAGACTAAGTGTATAAAAGGCTCCAGCAAACTTATCCCACTCAGGTCTTTTACAAAAAATAAATGGAAGACACAACATATCAAATAGTTTTTTAGCTATTTTTTTGTCCTCTTTGATTTGTTTTTCTGCATCTTCAAAATCCTTATGGCAGGTATGTGCTTCAAAAAAATGGATTTCACGCACTCTTATAAAAGCTCGAGTCTGTTTTGTTTCATATCTAAAAGTGTTTACAATCTGATATGTTTTAAGCGGCAGGTCAGCATGTGATCGAACCCAAAGTGAAAACATCGGATACATGGCTGTTTCTGAAGTTGGCCTTAAAAGCCATTTTTCTTCAAGTTTATTTTGACCAGCATGAGTTATCCAGTATACTTCACTTCCAAAACCTTCAATGTGTTCTTCTTCTTTTTTAAAAGAGGATTCTGGAATTAAAAGTGGAAAATTTACCTCCTGATGATCTGTATCTTGCATCTCTTTTCTAATAAGAGTATCAATATGGCTCATTAGAGTCCAACCATATGGCATCCATACATTCATGCCTTTGATTGGATATCTTTTATCACAAAGACCAGCAAGTTCAACAATTTCATTATACCATTCATTGAAATCTTCTGTTTTTTTAACCTTTGTTTCAGGCATAATCTATCATACTCTCAAATCAAAAAAGAAATTATGCTATTAAATATGACGGTTTAGAGAAAAATTAGACACCTCTACCTTCTTTTGCCTTGACCCTAAGCTCTTTGGATCTACATCTACGGCATCTGTTTGCGCCTGAAGCATTTAACGCTCCACATTTCATACATACTTTTTTATTTAGAATTCTTTTTTCTGCTTCTGGAAATCTAGCCATAATATTTTCCGCCTTTTTGATTTTATCAGAATAGAGATATCTTATATAAATATAATGCACAAATGGATTTAAATAAAAAAAGATTATTTGCTTTAAAATCAAGTTAAAAGTAAAAATTATAGAAATCTACTTAATATGTGAAAAATATCCTAATTAGGTGAAACAAATGAAAGGAAAGGTGACCTGTCCGAGTTGCAAACATACATTTCTTATAGAGTTACCTAAAGGTGAAGAAAAACAAATTGTTTCTTGTCCTAAATGTGATCAAAACTTTAATATCAAATTTAAAAAAGCAGATTCTGATATAGAAATATGCACTTGGGAAGAACATGGCGAACCGCGTAAGACTGTTTTATCTTCGATAAAACCAAAAAGTAAACAACCAATTATTGCAGCAATACTTCTTGTCTGTGTTTTTTCAATAGGAATTACTACTTCAGCATTTTCAGAAGTTTTTATTGAGACAACTCTTGATGTGGCATCTGTTGCAGGGGGAACTGGTGAAGTTGATTTTAAAATTATAAATTCATTTAATGAAACAATTGGTAATGTTACAGTAAAAATAAATGGAGAAATAGTTGATCAGAATGATAAAGGAATATACATTAAAAAAAAGGTTGAGCTAGGAATCCAAAGTGTTGAAATTTCAAAAACAGGATTTGAAACTAAAAAAACCGAAGTGTTAGTTATTCCTTTTATTGTCACTGACACAACATTTACCTTAGATAACAACTCAGGAAATGTTGAAGAAACAGAGTTTAATTCATTTGGTTGTTCGTTGATTCTTGCGATATTTTCTGTTTTTGCAATTTTTTCAGTTATAACTTGTATTAAAAGAGAACATTTTGATGTAGCAATAGCAGGTTCTATCTTAGCTATTTTTTCTTTTGGATTCTTTTTTATTGGATCTATTTTAAGTATTATTGCTTTTGTTTTTATCTATAAGAGCAGGGATGAATTTAAAAATGGAGATAAAGGTAAGATCTTCTAGATCAATTATAACTCTATTATTCTTCATTTTTTTCCTGATTTTTTTTCTTTTACAGGTATTAGGTCCATTGTTTTTACCTTCGGGAAGTGTAAAAGATTTATCTGGTTTGACATTTATTTCTGACAATGAAGAAAATATAGATGATATGCCTATTCCCTGGAATATCATATATTCAGCTGGTGATAAACTCTGCCATCAGAGAAACGATAGGTCCTTTTTTATTAATGAAAACCAAATGCCTTTTTGTGCAAGATGTACAGCGATCTGGCTTGGAATTGCCATTGGATTAGGTTTAATGCTTTTTTTTAGAATACCTTTAGATGAAAAATTTTTATTTGTCATTATAATAGGTGTGATACCTATTGCTATAGATGGACTGGGGCAGCTTTTTAATTTCTGGGAGAGTACAAAC
>CAYYOO010000129.1:0-3006 GCA_964473335.1 uncultured Thermoplasmatales archaeon | reverse complement strand
GTTTCTCCTCCCACCGCTGAAGCAGTGGGTATCCGAAACGCAAAGGTTTTATGAAATAAAATCGAAGGTAAACTGATGAATATCATAAGAAGTGATGCACTTAGACAAGCGATGGAGTTAGCTAAAAAGAATTACTCTTATTCACAGAGATTAGATGATTATGTTAAGAGAGATGTGACTGAATGGCGAAAGAAATAGAAATGATGCCATCTGATGAATGTATCAGAGAACTGTATGATATTAAAAAGAAAATATGGGTGAAGGTTGCCAATTATAAAGAATTTTACAAACAACACAAGAAATCGAAAAGGGTTTTGTTTGGGTGACTGAGAATTGAATAAGAAGATGGATTATATATTAAACCATTGGTTATGTAGAAATTGTGGTCATATTAATCCGATGTATAAACCACATAGAAAAAGGAAAGAACAACAGAAGTATTGTCAGAAATGTAATGCTAAGATTGAGGCAAGAGCAATATGATAAGGTGACTGAGCGATGAAAGCCTATTGCAAGAAATGTAAAAAAGAAATCCACCGAAAAACCGGAGCATTATATTGTCCATTTTGTAAGACAATAGGCAATCTTGTAATAGTGGACAGGGAGAATGAGCGGGGTGACTGAATGATGGGAATAATAAAAAAGTATGCAAATCAAATAATCAAAACAGAATCCAAACCATAAGATTTATATATGATACTTGCTATACTTCACATTATCGTAAAGACAAAGATTGAATACGCATAGACAGATAGAGCAATTCAAAGAGGGATGCATGATATGGCGGTGGCGATATCATGTCCCTCTGTTTCATAATCATTCGATGATTAGATGGAAAACGAACCTGATATGAGACGTAACGTTGTAAAGTCGGCAGTCAGGGGTGTTAAATGCAATGTAAGTCTGGTGAGACGTGGTAACATTATTAGAAATGTTAAATTGACCTGAAGAGGAGAGATTAACGATGCTCTCCGTAACCAGCATTGGTTTAAAAATATTATAATAAGCTTGTTCGCAGACGAACGGACAAAAGTATAGAAAGTATAGTTCTAACGATTAAAACGTTTAATCATAACTCATTCTGATGTATTCCAATGCTTATGTCGTCGGTAAAAACATTAAGTCGTCTTTACTTAGTGAGCTGTCTTCTATATCCATTCTGTTCGCATACGAACAAAACCATCCAGATGTATAAGAGTAATACTGCATAGTTATATCTTAGTTATATTTCTAATCGATGCGTTTGTCGTCGACAAACGCAGATAGTTATAATTTTATGTATAATCTTATACGCATTTATTTACTAATATTTACTAAAATAAAAATAAGAGAAAAAAGAAATAAGAGGTGGTTAAAATGGTGTTAAGATGGAAAACCAAACCAAGATAACCATTCACCAGAACTGCGTGACATCCGCAAGTATCAGAACATTTATATACCAGTATCGCCATTCTTAATAAGATTGTCAGGAGTCATCCATATGGGAAGGCTGGACATCTCCACAGTAGACAGGAGAAGAGGCAGAGGTAACGTGATTACTTCTACAATCCAAAGTCGTCGATGTAATCTCATCTTATCCCCTATATTTTTCCACACTGCCTCTTCTTTCTGTCTCTGATTTCTAGCAGTGGACATCCATGCGTAAGATTTATATAGGCTATTGTCAACACTAACAGAGAGATAATTTATAAAATGTCGTATTGTCGACGAGAAAACAGGTGATATGATGATAAGATACACATATGGCGTGGATAAATTAGAAGAGATGTATGGTCTTCCTGACGGATTTCTTGAGAGTGATTCGGTTATAATAGACAACGAACTATCAAAAGATATAGCACCTGATTGGAAATATGAAGAAGCAGAAGTATGCGTAGTCGGATTTCTATTTAAAAAAAAGATAGAAATATTGTGTGCGGAATCAAGCAACGACGAAGATTTCAAAAAATCTGTAAGAAACAAGTTGGATTTATTCAAAAACCAGAAAATGTTTGCTTTTAATAAATATATGGAAATAGGAAACTTCTCAGGTTATTTCGGAATTGATGTCAAGATAGAAGAGATTAAACCATTTAAAGTAAAGGGATGGAACAAAGATTACTGTTTTAAAGAATTAATAGACAAAAAGGCAATCCCAAAATTCAATGTGATAGACCCATTAAACGGCAAAGGTATTCTGTGTTTTGACAGATGGGAAAAATTTCAAAAAACAAAAGACGAGAAATATCTTAAAGATATTGTGATGCATAATATGAATTGTTTGATAAAGGAAAAGATTATCTTAGATAACAGAAAATATTATCAAGATAATTATGAGATTGATTCAAACGGTTGGTTGGTAAGATAATTGATAAAATAATAGGAGATGATAAAAATGAGTTATAGGAATGTATTGGTAATTGGTGAGAAACCAGAGTTAATAATAGTTGATTCCATTAATAAGGTATTAGAATCTATTGATAAAAAAGAGGAAGAACAAGATAGAATAGAGAAAAAAGAACAAATTGGGGTTCAAATAGGCGAATCGTATGATGTTCTTTGTTCTTTTAGATTCAAAAGACGGGGAACAAAAAAAATAGATTATAAGATTCATGCTGTGATAAAACACAACAAGTGGTTTGATGCCCGAGATGTAGAAAAAGATAAATATTTCGATTCTCAGGGTATAAATAGATTCGATGATTGTGTTTTGAATGAGAATTGGCGAACGTTTTATAATAATTTCTTATTAGATTTACCAGACGATACTTTGATTACTGTGTGTAGATATGACTACTAGTTTTATCCACCCCCATTTAAATGGGGGCATAAAAAAAGGGGGAGTGTGTCAATATTTTTATTTTTTCTTTTGAGAATTTTTTAAATTTTTTTTGATAATGCGGATTTCTTTTTGACACAAACAAAAAAAAGTTTTAAAAAAAATTTGAAACTCATTTGACACATATAGCTTTCGAAATATATGTTCCATCTTATTCTTTCTAATATAGATGTTCTGGCGGTAGCCAG
>CAYYOO010000128.1:0-3019 GCA_964473335.1 uncultured Thermoplasmatales archaeon | reverse complement strand
TGTGGGATGATGAGTGAGGAACTAGCAGGAAAGCAGCTTGCTCTTGACTTTGATGAACAGGAATCAGATAGAGGTATCACTATTGATACAGCTAGTGCATCCATGGTCCATGATTTTGAGGAAAACGAGTATTTAATTAACCTACTTGATACACCAGGTCATGTTGATTTTGGTGGCGATGTAACTCGTGCTATGCGTGCTGTTGATGGATGTGTGGTTGTTGTTTGTGCTGTGGAAGGAGCTATGCCGCAGACCGAAACAGTCATAAGGCAAGCACTTCGTGAAAAAGTAAAACCTGTTTTATTTATAAATAAGGTTGATCGATTGATAAACGAACTTCGTGTCACACCTGAAGAGATGCAACAGAGATTTATTAAAATCATCAGAAAATTCAATGAACTTTTAAACAAAACCGTCCCAGATGAATTTAAAGGAAAATGGGATGTAAAAGTAGAGGATGGAAGTGTTGCATTCGGATCAGCTTATTATAATTGGGCTATTTCAGCACCATACATGGAAAAAAGCGGTCTTACATTCAAAGATATATATGATCACTGTCATGATGAAAAACAAAAAAAGCTTGCAAAAAAAACACCTATCCATGAAGTACTTCTTGATATGGTCGTAGATCATCTTCCTTCACCTGATATTGCACAAAAATATCGTATACCGCATATCTGGCGTGGTGACCAAGAAAGTAAACTTGGTAAAAGTATGATGTCCACAGATGAAAATGGACCTCTCGCATTGATGGTAACTAAAATTGTTATGGACCCACATGCCGGGGAAGTTGCTGTTGGTAGAATGTACAGCGGTAAAGTTGAAAGAGGTCAGAGCTGTTATGTTGTAGGTGTGCCAAAGGTAAACCGTATTCAACAAGTAAATCTAATGGTTGGGGCTGATAGGATAACTGTTGATCATGTTAGTGCTGGAAATATTGTGGCAATAACAGGTCTAAAGGATGCTATAGCAGGTTCAACTGTTGGAGATGACCCAGAGATCGACCCATTTGAAAGAATTGTTCATGTTAGTGAACCAGTAGTAACTGTAGCAGTTGAAGCTAAAAACACTAAAGACCTACCTAAACTTATTGAAGTTTTAAGAACTGTTTCTAAAGCAGATCCATCTATTCAAGTTGATATAAACCAGGAAACCGGTGAAAACCTTATGAGCGGTATGGGCGAACTGCACTTGGAAATCACCGAGTACAGAATTAGAAATGAGTACGGTGTTGATATTGTAACTTCAGAGCCGATTGTTGTATACCGTGAGTCAGTTGGAAAAGAAAGCCAGACAAAATTCGAAGGTAAATCTCCTAATAAACATAATAGATTCTACATTGAAGTCGAACCTCTTGATGAAAAGGTTATAAAAGCAATATATGACAATGAGATACCTGACAACATCAAGAAAAATAAAAAAGATGTTGAAAAAAAATTACAAGAACTTGGATTTGACAAGGTTACTGCTAAAGGAACATTTGGAAAATACGGTTTAAACTTAATAACAGATGTTACTAAAGGAATTCAATATCTACATGAAACAAAAGAACTAATCAAAGAAGCATTTGACGAAGTTATGAAAAGTGGACCTATTGCTGATGAACCATGCCAGGGTCTTTTATTAAAACTAGTAGATGCAAAATTACATGAAGACGCAATTCACCGTGGACCTGCTCAGGTAATTCCTGCAGTGAGAAACGCCATATATGGTTCTATTACTATTTCAGAACCGAGACTACTTGAACCTATGCAAAAAGTTTTTATCAGCACCCCACAGGATTTAATGGGTGATGCAAGTAGGGAGCTTAATCAGAGAAGAGCAACAGTAAATGAAATGACAACAGAAAAAGACATGGTAAATATCGATGCAAAAGCACCTGTTGCTGAAATGTTTGGTTTTGCTTCATCCATTAGAAGTGCTACTGGCGGAAGGGTTCTTTGGAACACTGAAAACATTGGTTTTGAGCCGATGCCTAAACACCTGCAAAAGGATGTTATAGTACAAATCAGGGAGAGAAAAGGCCTTAAGCCTGAACCAAACCCACCAAGTTATTATATGGAATAAGATTAATCCATATTTTTCAATTTTTTTTTATTTATTTTAAAAAATCAAAAAATCTTATAACTAGTTTGTTAATACTTTTCTTGAGGATGTACTATGGACAGAGGAACAATTCCCATTAACAAAAATTATCTTTTAGAATATAGATACTATGATAGAGACGCGAATTTTAAATATTTCAATAGAAAATTTGAAATCTTTGTACTTGAAAAAAAGACTCTTAAAAAAAACTATGTAATGCATATGGACAATGCTGATCCTAGGCAGATGATGCCAGGTATTTACAAGGCAAAAACAGGTAGAAAAAGACATGCTTTTGGTGTTACAACTCTGAACTGGAATGATATAAAAACAAAGTTTACAGATTATATTATCGATGAACTTGGGAAAAAATCTGAAAACAATATTAAAAAGGCAGTGGGAAAACTTTCATCTCCTAAAATCTAACATATTTTTTATGGAAAGTTATTTATATAAATTTCAACATATTAAACGATATGTATAAAATAAGAAAGATTATTATTTTAATATTTGTAATTTTTATATTAGCTTCAAATCCACTTACAGCCATTTCAAAGACAAACATAGAAAAAAGTAATGAATTAGATGATAGAATTTTTAATCTGAAAATTAAAACCTTAATGAAGATGGGGCAATGCCCTTCTCTAGCTACCTGTATAATTAAAAACGATAGCATGGTTTGGTCTAAAGCTTATGGATATTCAGATGTTTATAGAAGAAAAAGAGCAAATAATGATACAATATATATGACTTCTTCAGTAACTAAACCAGTTACTGCAACAGCTGTTATGCAACTTTATGAAAGAGGTTTAATTGATTTAGATGAAGATATAAACAATTACATGCCATTCAGTTTGAGGAATCCAAACTATCCAGACGACAATATAACATTCAGAATGTTACTTTCTCATAGAGCAGGAATATATGATTACTG
>CAYYOO010000127.1:0-3069 GCA_964473335.1 uncultured Thermoplasmatales archaeon | reverse complement strand
CACCATTCTATCATATTTTCTAATTTATCTTCTTCACCTTCAAAAACTCCTTCCACACGGCCGTCAGATGTATTTCTAACCCATCCAGTTATTCCAAGATTTTCAGCTTTTTGTTTTGTATTTGCTCTAAAAAATACTCCTTGCACCCTACCTGATATAAACACATGTACATTCTTTTTCATAGATAACACAACTTTTAAGGTTTAAATCTAGTAACAGTTCTTGGAAATGGAATTGAGTCTTTTATATTGTCAATTCCGCATATCCATGCTACGACTCTTTCGACCCCAACACCATATCCTGAATGTGGAACAGAACCGTACTTTCTTAAATCAAAATACCAATCGTAATTTTTAACATCTTCACCCATATCCTTTAACCGTTTTTTCATATAATCAATATCTGTACTACGCTCTGAGCCTCCTACTATTTCACCATATCCCTCTGGTGCAATCATATCAAAACAAAGAGCTGTTTTTGGATCTTTTGGATCTTTTGGTTTATAAAAGGCCATTATCTCAAGAGGATAGTTTGTAACAACGACGGGTGATGAAAAGTGGTTCATTAATTTGTTTTCTTCAATAGTCCTAAGGTCTTTACCCCACTCAACATCCATTCCTTCTTTATCTTTTAGGATTTTCATTGCCTGAGTGTAAGTAATTGTTTCAAAATTTGATTTAGATATCTTTTCAAGTTTTTCAATATCTCTACCTATAACTTCTAGATCGCCTTTGTTTTTCTCAAGAACCTTTTTTAGAATAAACTTGATTTCATCCTTAGCAATCTCTGTTATATCATGTAGATCCATCCATGCTGCTTCCATTTCTGCCATCCAAAATTCAGATAGATGACGTGATGTTTTTGATTTTTCTGCACGAAACGTTGGACCCATATTGTATATTTTTTCAAGAGCAAAGATTCCAGCTTCAGCATATAGCTGCCAGGACTGTGAAAGATAAGTTTTTTCATCATAATATTTTACTTCAAATAGAGTTGCTCCTCCCTCACATTGATTTGGCTGAAGAACTGGTGCATCAAACTCATAAAAACCGTTTTTTCTAAAAAACTCATGAATGGCACCAACAACAGTACTTCTTATTTTAAAAATCGAAGTAAGTTTTTGCGAACGAAGCCATAGATGTCTTTGATCTAGTAAAAATTCTGTACTTTGATCTTCAGTGATTGGGAAGGTTTCAGCAAAATCAACGACCTCTAGATTAGTTACCTTGATTTCATATCCGCCTGGTGCTCTTTTGTCCTCTTTAACCTCACCTGTGATATAAACTGATGACTCAATCAATGCTTTTTTACCATCTTCAAACTCATCATCTGGAAGGTTTCCTTTTTTTATTGTAGCCTGAATAGTACCAGTTACATCTCTGATAATTGTAAAAGCGATATTTCCACTGCTACGGGTCCTATATATCCAACCACGGACTTTTACAGTTTTACCAGTTTTTTTACCTTTGAGTATGTCCTCAATTTTTGTAAATTCTGATTCTCTCATAAACAAAACCACTCAGCGAAGAGATAGATTTTTAGAATAAATTAGTTACGGTGAAAAAAACAAAACACTTAAATTTTAAAAGGTCAATATTCAATTATTAAGTGGATTTTTGGTATAAATATCCCCTAAACGCTTATATAGGGCTTCTTTTATTATTGGCAAATACTTTCCATATATAAATAATATTAATTAAGTATTAATGAGGTAATTAAATTGGCAGACAAAGAAAAAGAAGAAAAAGAAACCAAGACAGAAGACACTAAAGGACCAACTGAAGAAAAAACCCAGGAAAAAGAAGAAATAAAAGAAGAAACAAAACCAGTTGAAGAAAAAAAACCCAAAGAAACAAAAAAAGAAGAAAATAAAGATAAACCTGAAAAACCAAAAGAACAAAAAGAAACAGAGAAAAAACCCAAAGAAACAAAAGAAGAAACTAAACCAGTTGAAGAAAAAAAGGAAACAAAAGACAAAAAACCAAAAGAAAAGAAGAGTGAAAAATCAAAAGGTAAGAAAAAAGAAGAAAAAAGTGATGATTTCCAATATATTGTCCGTCTGTCAAACACAGATGTCGATGGAGAAAAAAAACTAATTTACGGTCTAACCTCAATCAAAGGAATTGGACTTCATATGGCAATTTTGATTGTTGATGAAATAAACTTAGATACAAACAAAAAAATTGGTAACTTATCAGATAAAGAAGTAGAAAAAATCCAAAATGCAATAGATAACATTCAAAATACTGCTCCTTCTTGGATGTTAAACCATAGAAAAGATATGGAGAGCGGTGAAGACGTCCATTTAATCGGACCGCAGATTGAAATGAGACTTAGAGACGAAATAAATATAATGAAAAAAATAAGATCCTACAAGGGAATAAGACATGAAAGAGGACTAAGGGTTAGAGGACAAAGGACTAGAGGAAATAACCGATCAGGTCTTACACTTGGAGTATCTAAATCAGAGCAAAGAAAAAAAAATAAGTGATTTTTATGGGTAAACCAAAATTTTCCAGAAAAAAATTTGAGACACCAAGCCATCCCTGGCAAGATGAACGTATAAAAGAAGAAAACGAACTGATCACAAAATACGGATTAAAAAACAAAAAAGAGATATGGAAAGCTGAGACAAAACTTAGACGTTATCGAAGCCAGGCAAGAGAGTTGCTTGCTAGTATCTCAACAGGCGATGAGCAAAGTAAGAAAGAAAGTAAACAACTATTAGATCACTTAAGTAGAATAAACGTTCTACCAGTAAATTCCACTTTAGATGATGTCTTAGCACTTGAAACAGAATCAATTTTATCTAGAAGACTTCAAACAATTACATATCTAAAAGGCTTTGCCGGAACGCCAAAACAAGCAAGGCAATTAATCTCTCATGGACATATAGCAATCAATGGAAAGAAAGTTACAGTGCCAGGTTATATTGTCACAAAAAATGAAGAATCTGAAATTGGTTATACAAATGCTTCAGTACTTAATGATTCGATGCATCCAGCAAGACCTAAATCAGATTACAAACCAATAGCTCATAAAAAAACAGAAAAACCAAAAGAAGAGAAA
>CAYYOO010000126.1:0-3077 GCA_964473335.1 uncultured Thermoplasmatales archaeon | reverse complement strand
TTTTTAGTAGTAAGAGTAATAAACTATATCTAGTATCCATCACACAGTATGGATTATAAAAAAATAGGTTTCAAAGCAGGACTTGAGATACACCAACAGCTTGATACCCATAAACTATTCTGCAGTTGTAACTCTATAATAACTGAAGATATTGATTATTCCTTTAAACGCTACCTGCGTCCTACACAAAGCGAGATGGGAGATGTAGACAAGGCAGCTCTAGCCGAATCAAAGAAACATCGGTTTTTTTTATATACTGCTAGTGCCAATTCAACCTGTTTAGTTGAAGCAGATGAAGAACCACCTCATGATGTAAATAGAGAGGCTTTAGACACTTGTCTTACAATATCAGTTTTACTAAACGCAAAAATCGTTGATGAAATGCATTTTATGAGAAAAATTGTAATCGATGGAAGTAATACGAGTGGTTTTCAGAGAACAGGATTAATTTCTATAAAAGGAAAACTAGATGATGTAGGCATTCAAACAATAGCCCTTGAAGAAGACTCAGCTAGAAAAATAGAGGAAAAAGGAAAACTTGTAAACTACGGTCTAGATAGGCTTGGGATCCCTCTTATTGAAATAGCAACTGACCCAGATATAAAAAACCCGGAACATGCTAGAAAAACAGCTGAAAAAATAGGTATGCTTCTAAAAGCTACTGGTAAAGTAAAAAAGGGCCTAGGTACAATCAGACAAGACCTTAATGTTTCAATAAGAGAGGGAAAGAGAGTTGAAATAAAAGGTATACAGTCACTTAGTTCGATTTCAAGAGTTGCAGAAAAAGAAGCAATCAGGCAAAAAGGAATAGTTGAAATTAAAAAAACACTTGAGAAAAGAATAAAAAAAGAAGATTTAGATAATATTAAAATAAAGGATTTAACAGATTTATTTAAAGACACTAGCTCTAGAATAATTAAAAAGAACCTAGAAAAAAAAGCAAAAATTAAAGGTTTTAAGATACCTGGTTTTAAGGGTCTATTGAAAGAAAAAGATACTAGACTAGGTAAAGAATTTGCAGTATATGCTAGAGTTGCAACAGGTATACGTGGAATAATACACAGTGATGAGCTGCCGGGATATGGAATAACTGAAGAAGAAGTTGAAAAAATAAAAGATTTTTTTGATATAAAAGAGAATGATGCATTTATTTTTGCAGTAGGTAAAGAAAAAATCGTTGAAAACTCACTATATACAGTCATAGAACGTGCTAAATTATGTTTCAGTGGTGTACCTAAGGAAGTGAGAAGAGCTCTTTCTGATGACTCTACAGAGTTTATGAGACCAATGCCGGGTGCTGCTAGAATGTACCCTGAAACTGATGTGGAACCAACAAGGATTTCAAAAGAATATATTGAAAAAATAAAGAATAATCTTCCGGAATTACCAGAAGAAAAAGAAAAAAGGTTTAAAAAAGAATATAACTTAAAAAAGGAACATATAGACCAAATTCTAAACAGTGGATATGAAAAAGAGTTTGAAAATCTAGTAAAAAAATATCCTAATCAAAAAAAGATAATTCTAAGAATCCTTTTGAATACATTTGCTGAATTAGAAAAAGAAGAGATCAATATTGATTTTTTTGATACAGAAATATTATCTGATATACTAAAGAATCTAGAGAAAAATAGATTTTCAAAAGAGGGAATTCCTAAGATTCTTAGATATCTCGGAAAAAACAGAGAAAAAGATGTTGATAAAGCAATTTCTGAATGTAACGTAGAAAAAACAGATAAAAAAGAAATAGAAAAACTAGCTGAAAGAATAGTCAAAGAAAGAATTGATTTTGTTAAAAAAAGAAAACTAGGAGCATTAGGCCCATTAATGGGAATAATCATGAAAGAACTGCGTGGAAAAGCAGATGGGGAAACAATAAGCAGGATTCTAAAAAAAGAAATTGAAAAAATTATTTAACACGTTTTTTAAAAAGGAACTTTAAGTTTTTCCATCCATCTGAAAAACTTTCTATTTTTACTTGACCGTGTCTTTTATAAAGTGCAGATGGAATTTCTTTGGCTTTTATATTTTTATTTGTAAACATCTCAATTTTTATTTCTTCAGAAAAAGCCATACCATTGTTGAATTCATTTAGGCTTTGAATTTTTTTAAGAGCTTCCTTTTTAAAAATCCACATACCAGATTGAGAGTCACGTAGATTTATCAAGAAAAGTATTTTTAAGGCTGTAGCCAGAATAAAATTTCCAAAATAATGTTTTACACTCATGGATTCATGGTTGAGTTCAGCGAATCTATCAGTTGTTATAAAATCAAGATTAGAATCGATTAACTTCTGAACATACTTATGTATTCTTTCAAAGGGATAGGTTGCATCTGCATCACCAGTGATAATAATATCGCCACTTGCCTTTGGCATACCTGTTTTGTATGCTCGTCCGTATCCTTTTCTTTTTTCAACTATTACTCTAGCGCCTTTCTTTTCTGCAATTTCTCTTGTTTTATCTTTACTGTTTCCATCAACAATGATTATTTCTAGATCCCAGTTCTTTTTTTTGAAATAATCTTTGTTTATAGAATCAATGGTTTTTCCAATTCCTTCTTCTTCATTGATGGTTGGTAAAATAACAGTAACCTTCGTAAATAATCACATCCAGAAGAACATGTAATAAAATAAGCTATAAAAATATTATCAAAATAAAAATAATAAAAAAAAGAGTTTTATGAGGGAAACTTATCCCTCAGATTTTGTCTTATTTGTTTCTGCGTCGTCTTAAGAGTATGAATGCTACACCGATTGCCGCAATTAGTGTTAATAGTTCAAAACCAGGTGTTCCGCCTTCTGCTTTCTTTACTGTTATATCAAGTGTTGCATCTGCTGTGTAATCATCGTGTGATGCAGTAACTGTGTATGTTCCTTTTGTATCTGGTGCTGTGAATGTTGCTTTACCTTCTCCATCTGAAGTAACTGTTGCTCCTTCGAATGTAACCGTTGCACCTGCTAGAGATGAGCCTTTAGCTATAACTGTTACTGTGAATGATTTACCAGTTTCTACATCTTCACTTGGTCCAGCAATAGACATATCGTATTTTTTGACGACTGTTACGCCTTTGTCTTTTGT
>CAYYOO010000125.1:0-3229 GCA_964473335.1 uncultured Thermoplasmatales archaeon | reverse complement strand
GATTGAGACTTACAAAATGCTACAAGCTTTTAGGTTATAATATGTGGGATTATTAAAAAAATAACTGCAATTTCTTATTTTTCTTCTGTAAAATAAAGATATAAAATGCTTTAAAACCCTGTTTTCTCCCTGTAAATAGGGGGGTTTAACCCTATAAATATGGTTTTAAGCGATTACCCAACAGGAGGGATTTGTGAAAAACCATAGTAATATAAGATTTTATTAATGGTCATTTTATTATTATATTAGGATAGCATGGGATTGTTTGATGATTTTAAAGTAGATTATGATATGGGGATTGGGGCTAAACCCGAGAAAAGAAGGAGAAAATCAGTACCAACATCAATTAAGAAAGAAGTATTGTATAAGCAGAATTATAAGTGTGCTAAATGTGGTAAAAAGTTACCACCTACAAGACATTTCCATCATAAGAAAGCAGTATCAAAGGGCGGTAAGAATACAGTAAGTAATGTTATTGCACTTTGTCCTAACTGTCATGCTAAGATACATCATAGACAAAGAGTTAAAAAAGCAAATAAGAAAGCAAGAGCTAAGAAGAAAAAGAAGAATCCATGGGAAATAGATTTTAAACCACCAAAGTTTGATTTTTGATTTGAAAATGGAAGAGAAAGATAAATTTAAGAAAAGAATTTTGCGAACTTAATAATTTATCATCTCAGAAAGCAGTTGATATTGTTTTAAAACAAATTAGATTTTTAATAGGAGAAATAGAGAAAAATGAAACTGAAAATGTTAGATATGAAGAAGATTGTTACTAATCCGTTGCAACCACGTCAAGAGTTTGACCGTGAGAAGGTACAGGAGCTAGCGAATAGTATCAAAGAAGGGGAATTACTTCAACCTATTGTTGTCCGTAATAACGGTAGTGATACTTTTGAGATTGTTGCAGGTGAAAGACGTTTTAAGGCTTTTCAGATTTTAAAAGAAAATAAGATACCTGCTATTGTTAGAGAAATAAAAGATGATACAGATACACTTGAAAAAAGTTATATAGAAAACGTCCAAAGAGTAGATTTAACAAGTGTTGAAGATGAAAATACAGTAAATGAATTATGGGATTCTAAAAGATATAAAACACAAGAAAAATTAGCGAAAAAACTTGGGTTGAGTGTTCAATCAATAAATAGAAAAATAAGAGCAGATAAAGTTAGAGATAAATTCTCGCTGCAAGAAAGCATTTCTACTAGAACAATTGAAGATACTGTTGGGTTGTTAGATGAACCACGTAAAAGGGTGTTAAAAGCTGTTGAAGAAAAAAAGATTAAAGCAGATGATGTTCGTGATGTTGTTCGTAAGGTAAAAGAGTTTCCTGAGCCTGAACAGCAACTTGAAATATTAAGTGAATTTGAAGAACAAGACGATACAAGTCGTGAAATGTTCGATGATATAATCCGTAAAAAAAAAAGGAGATGGAAATGGGATTATTATAAATTTCCGAGCTTTTCTCCTTATTTTTTCCGATTTTTCTAGTTTTATTTTTAGGAAAAATGTGAGAGATGAGAGTAATATCAATAGTATAGATAATCCAGAAAGATAGAATTAATAAAGAAAAAAATAATTGATTGTGCAATTATATACATTTACTTCTGTTGAAAGATGGCTTAAAATGGTTTTTATACACAAAACATAGGGGTATTTGTGAAAGAAAAAATAGAATTTTTAAATCTTTATATTTTTTACACCTATTTCTCTTTCATTTCTCTGTATTTTTCAAGTGTTTGACCTAGTATCTCATTATAGAACTCACGGAACTTGGGGTCTTTAATCATTTCCATATCTATATTACCTATCTGTTTAGCTTTTTCCTGTTGTCTATCAAATTCCATAATACTTTTTTCATCAAGACCTAAACCGCAACCACTACAATATTTTGCACTAGGGTCATTTTTTATATTGCAACGTGGACAAAATTTAGGTTTAAAGGAATTGATTTCTTCTTCAGTCACAAAACTAACTATTTTTTTACAATTTGGACATTTTCCTTTATGTTCTTCATTATCAATAGTTTCAGGTATTTCATTTTTACATTTTTCACAAAATCTAGTTTTGTCCTTAATTCCATACATAGAAAGTATTGTTTTCTCAGTATCTCGGCCTGAAAGAGTTACATAGGTCCTTGCTTGTTTGCTTCCTTGCTCCCAGCCCATATAATAACAAAGTTGACTTTCAGTCATAAACTTTGCCAACTCACTAGCTCTGCTATGCCTAAAATGATGTGGATTAAGAGGCTTATTTATACCTGCTTTTTCACCTAACCCTTTTCCTCTATCACCTTGTTTAAGCTTTTTCTTGAAATTGTTACCATTTAGCAAATCGTACCAGTATCGATATTTAACTTTTTTTCCTTTATTATCCCAAATACCGCAAAAAAGAGGTGTATTTGGATTTTCTCTTTCTGGATGTTCTTGTAACCAATTACTAATAGAAGGGGCACTCGCTATAACTCTAAGATTTCTCAATCCAGTTTTACCATCAACATCTATTATAGCACCGTGTTTATCAAATTTAATATCCCCTATTCTAACACCTGAATAATTTTCGTCACCTATAAGTTCACCTATTCGACAACCGGTTTCGTAAAGAGTTAATACAAAACATCTGTCTCTTAGGTTATTTGTTGCATTTGCTAATTTTTTAACATCTTCAATTGTTAATAACGTAGATTTTTTTATTCTAGGAAATTTTCTATTACCTGGTTTAATTTTTTTTACTATATCTGGATATTCATTGTCTTCAAATTCATTTCCTTCAAGTTCTTTAACATATCTCATAAAAATACGTAACATAACTAAATAATCTCTCGGGGTTTCACCGTTATATCTTTCTCTAATTATTGATGCAAGTTTATTGATATCTTTTTTCTTTGCTTTATCAAAATCTTTGTTTAAAATTTTTGTAATTGTTGAAAGAGCATAAACGTATTTACGTAACCTATTCGCAGAATATGCACCTTTTGAATGTCCTTCAGCTTGTAATTTTTCAATAAAACCGATTATTAACTCTTTATTCTTTTTTGATATCTTTTTCTTTTTCTCTAATTTTATAATATGGTTTTTTGCACTTTCAACAACTTGATTAACCATGAAACATCAAAAATAGTATACACTAAAGACTATATTAAAGTTGTGAGGGAACTTGTGTCTGTGGTTTGTATGTCGGGGGCGGGATCTGAACCCGCGACCTCCTGATATCTTAACGCCATAAGGCA
>CAYYOO010000124.1:0-3492 GCA_964473335.1 uncultured Thermoplasmatales archaeon | reverse complement strand
ATTATCAGGAGGAGTATTTGCCGTAAAAAACAAAAATGGATCAGATTGGTTTTGTAATAATCCATCATCAGCAACAACATACCATGCAACAGTTGTATTAAACCCTCTTGTAAAAGTACACTGTGCTGTGCTATCATTCTGGACTCTTTTAATTTCTTCAATTAACTCATCAGTATCTGCATTATAAAATGAAACCGTTAACAAATCACTGTCTGGGTCTTCTACATGTACACTGAGAGTGATATCCAGTGAAATATCTGTTGACATATCCTCGGGAGTCGGATTGGAAGGTTTATTTGGAGGGCTAAAAAAATATCCAAGTGGATATTTATCTACAACTCCATTTTTTGAATAAATAACATCACCAAAGCCATCTAAATCCTTGTCTATATTGTTATAATCATCCCAGTAATTTCCTTTATTTTGGTAATGCCAATTATTTTCTCCATTGTCTACAGCTGATTTGCCATTATCTTTAAATCTATTCAAAAATAAAGTATTTCCATTTGAGCTAGATTGTGCATATACTCCAGAGGCTGAAGATCCTGATATAGTGTTATTCTTAATTATGTTATTAGAACCTGCAAGAGTTATTCCTCTTTTGTTATTTTTCAAAGTATTATTTTTGAGATGTGAATCTGTTGAACTCAAATAAAAACCATCTCCAGAATTATCTTTTAATTCGTTATTTTTAATAACTGCTTCAGAGGTTCCTGAAATGTATATCCCATAATAAGTGCTACTAACTATTTTATTGAACGTAAGATTTATGTTCTCTGAATCTGTAACATAAATACCATGCGGACAGTTATATATGTAATTTGAATACAATCGATTATTGCCTCCAGAAGAATCCATACTTACTCCATATTCAGTACAATTATTTATCTCATTATTTGCTAAGTCATTTGTAGAGGAAGAAGCTATATTAATTCCCTGCTTAGTATAATTTATAATGTTATTACTTATAAGATTATCATTTGCAGAGGGAGCTATATAAATGCCATAACCTAAAGCATTGTATTGAAATTTATTTCTGACAATTCTATTATTACTCGAGCTAATAGCGAGAAGTGCTCCAATAGGTGAAGTCATTGACTCATCTTCATCAGAAAAAGTGATTCCTTCTATTGTTACTTCATCTGATACTATTTCAACCAGATATCTTCTATCAAATCTAGTATCAATTATTGTTTCTTCATCATCAATTCCACCGATAATTGAGACTTTTTTATTTATCTCGAGATCTTCTTGATAAAGGCCACTAAAAACATATATAGTATCCCCATCTTCAGCGTTATTTAACGCCTCACCAATAGTTTTATATGGTTTTTCAGCTGTTCCATCGCTGTAACCAAAATAATCATCATTTACATAAATCTCATTTTCAGTACTACTAACCTTAGGTAAAAATGAAAAAGTAGCTGTGCATATCAGTATAAATAACAGAAATGAAACAATAAATCTTTTTCTCATCTTTCCCATCACCTTCAAAAATATAAATATGGCAATAGAATTTATAGTTTTCTCAAAAGAAATAACAAAAAAGTCTGGCATTAAGTTAATAAAGAGCTATTTTTATTTTGATATAATGAAAGTGGTTTTAGGTGGAACATTTGATATTATCCACAAAGGACATAAAAAACTTATAGACAAAGCATTTGAAACAGCATCAGAAAATGGTAGTGTTTTTATTGGAGTGTCAACTGGGGATTTATTGAATTGCAAAAAAAAACGTTAAACCAATAGAGATTAGGATAAAAAAATTAAAAGACTACATCTTAAAACACAACTACAAAACAGATTTTAAAATTGAACCTATTAACGACATATACGGTCCAACTTTAGACAAAGATTTTGATGCAATTATCGTTTCACCTGAAACAATAAATAATGCAAAAAAAATAATAAAGAAAGAAAAAAAATGGAAAAAAACCAATAAAAATCATAAAAATTCCTTATATTCTTGCTGATGATAAAAAACCAATTAGTTCAACTAGAATTAAAAAAGGAAAAATCAAAGCAGATGGAAGCACTTTTTTTAGAGAATAAATTTATATACATCTTTCTATTTTCGCAGCACTACAAGGGTGATTAAAAGTGGCATATGTAATCTTTGAAGTGAAATCCGAAGACATTGGAAAGATTAACAAACTTATAAAAGACGATTTAGTAAGCAGACAGAGTATACTAACTAGGGACTCTAGTTCTCTAAATATAGATAAAGATGTATCTTTTTTAAAAATCGAAGGATCTGATGAAGGCATCAAAAAATCTGAAGAGCTTGCTAAAGAATATAAATTTAAAAAACTAGATGCAAAAAAAGCTGAAGAAATCAACAAAAAAATTGAAGAACAAGAGGATTCTGCTGCATCTGGTATGGGTATGATCTTTGATTAGATATCCCAATATTTTCCTATATTTTCTTTAATTTTTTTAACAATTTGTGTAACATCAGATTTTGAGCTTATTTTGTCATTTATATCTATTTTTTCATGCATTAATTGAGCGATTTGAGAAATAAAACATTTACCAATCCATTCTTTACTGTATCCACCTTCAAGTGTACATACAATCTTTGGTTGAATTTCTTGGTATTTTTTAAGGATTTTTCCAAAATAATCAGCTGTAAAATGTAGGCCACCAAGTAAATCAGAGTGGTGTGAATCAAAGCCAGTTGTCATGATTATTAGGTCTGGTTTGAACTGTTCTGCTATTGGCAAGAATACTTGATTTAGTATTTGATCTGCTGCTCTATTCCCATATAAAAAAGATAATGGAGCATTAATGTTGTATCCTTTTCCTTTTTCTTCACCAACATCTTCTATATCACCAGTTCCAGGAAAATGAGGCGATAAATGAATAGATTGATACATCACATCTGATCTATTGTAAAAAATTTCTTGGGTTCCATTGCCATGGTGTACATCTGGATCAATTATCAATATTTTTTTTCCTTGTTTTGCTATTTCATTTGCTGCTATTGCTCCGTTATTAAACAGGCAAAAACCCATTGATCTAGAACTTGTTGCATGATGACCAGGTGGCCTAATCATACAAAAAGCATTCTCTATCTTTCCTTTTAAAACGTTTTTGCACGCAGACAGAGTTCCTCCTGCTGCAAGCCTTGTTGTTTCAAAATCATTTTTACTTACATATGTATCTAGATCAATCCAGCCTTCTTCTTTTTTGCTTTGTTCTTTAACCTGGTTTATCATTCTTTTAGAATGTATCTCATATAGTTTTTTCTCTGGTAGAATTTTTGGTTCAACGATATCTATATCCTTGTGGAAATTTGTTTTTTTTAGTGAATCCATCATAATTTTTAGTCTTTTAGCATTCTCGGGATGGCCTTTGTTGTCATGTTTGTTGAATTTTTTTGAATAAACTATTTGAGTTGACATAAGAATCAAAACTCTCTAATGTAACAACCTAGATGTGACCTCCTCCACCCATTGAAATGAGTGGCTTCCAAACCCCTTCACATCCTTT
>CAYYOO010000123.1:0-3567 GCA_964473335.1 uncultured Thermoplasmatales archaeon | reverse complement strand
TTAATTAGTGTCTCTGTTTTTTCTTTTTTCTTTTTTATTTCAAAACCTATTTTTTCATAAAATTTTTCAGCATATTCGTATGGTATTACTATATTCTTGAGTTCTTTTCTAAGATAAAAATTTATTTCTAAAATTTCTAATAGTTTTACAATCCTTCCAATCAGATCTTTAGATAAGGAAGTATATTCTATAGTTCTTTTTCCTACATATCCATCTCCGTCAAAACAGCCCTTAAGATAAGACCCTATTAGTTTATCATTTAATCCGAATACAAAATCTGGTACTTTTTTGGTTTTGCAGAGCCTTCCTTTTCCTTTTATGTTTTCATCTGGTTTTCCTGAGATTTTATGTAACAATGAAGCAAAAGCAGGACAGTGAACCTTCATTGTCCCTCTATTTATCTTTCTTCCTTTTCTCCAAAGCCCAATTTTTTTGAAAAAACTTATTACTTTTTCTTGAACTTCTTTTGATGAATTGGTAATATTCACTTCATTTTTATTGTAGGTGCTTCCTTCTGCTGCATATATTCCTAGAAAGTATAGGAAATCTTCTGTAAGATGAAATTTTTCTGGTAGGCCGTTTTGTATTTTCCAATTACTGCTTTTTTTTACTTTTATCTTCCCTTCGTGCTTTTCTCCATTTTGAATATAATCTAGTACGTCTATGTATTTTTGACCTGAATTTATTTTAGGTATTCTTTTTATTACAGGGATCTTGTCTTCTTTATCTAGTTCATTTATAGATTTTACTTTATTTTTTGAAAAATCATTTTTATCTAAAACTATTAACGAGTGATTTGCACTTATGTCGATTTTCCTTCCAGTTTTAGTAATTATCTCATAAACTTTTTCCCCGTTTGTTGGGTGCTTGTATATCTCTTTTGTCTTTACCCATTCTAGTTTGTTGTTTTTTGTCATTGCCGGGATTTCAATTTTAGAATTTATATTGTTTTTGTAGCAATCATATAGTTTTTCCATTTCCTCATATACAGGTTTTCCATCTATTTTGACAAGGGCATGTTCATTTGCATTTATACTAGGGAGATCCTCTGCTGTTGCACTGCTTCTAACTGCTACATCACAGTTATCTCCATATCTTTCTTCCATTTCTCTGTATCTTTTTCTAATGTCTTCTTCAAGTTCTGGTGGTAGTGGTGCATTTTTTATTATATTTCTAATTTTTCCTCCGCGTTCGGCTAAGTTTTTAACATCATGTGTGTCCAAGTCCCCAAGAATCTCTTTTATTTTTTTGTCTATTCCTTCTTTTTCTATCATGTATTTATATGCATAGGCTGTTACTGCAAAACCAGAGGGAACATTTACTCCTTTTTCTTTTAATGCTTTTATCATTTCACCTAGTGATGCGTTTTTTCCGCCGACTGAGGGTACATCATCAATTCCTAAATCTTCAAACCATTTTGTAAATTCTTCAATCATAGGTTTTATCTCTCCCAGGGTAACAAACGTGTTAACAAAAAGAAGCATATTAAACCTTTTTATATTTAACTAAAAAATTACAGTTATAAATTTTAGGTAACAGTTTTTTTTATTCTTCAATAAAAACAGCTACTGCAATAACTGTTGTCCATAGGCCTGTTTTTTCTCCTCGTGCTGTTTGTGTGATACTCTGCGTTCTTACAAATTGCCCGCTCATTTTGTATTCCTGTTTTCGTTCGTCCCATGCTTTATCAGGGTCAAATTCTAGACCCAGGGTTGTTGCTAACATTGTTGCTGCTAAGTCTTCGGCATGATCTCCTACGGTTTGTGCTTTTTTACCATAGGTATGGTGTTCAGAGATGTATCCATATGTGTCTTTTTCTTTTGGAACAGCAACGCCAATTGAAGCACCTATCAATCTATTTGGCTCATCAGTTTTGTTTTTGCTCATCACACAATACGTTATTTCCCCTGGTTTTAGTAGTTTTGTTCCTTTTTCTTTTGAAATTATTTTACAATTTGGGGGAACTATACTTGATACTTTTACTAGGTTGCATTTTTCTATTCCTGCATCACGTAGGGCTAACTCGAATGATTGTAGTTCGTGTTTATGTTTCCCAACGCCTTTTGTGAAAAATACTTTTTTTGGGACCATATTTTATCCGCATCTGATTTTGTTTTATAAAACTATTTGGTGATTATTTTTATATTTTTTTGTAAAACTATTTCAATAGCTTTTTCTTTTCTGGTGAAAATCAAGTGATTATTATGTCAGAAAAAAATATTCAAAATCAAAATTTAACTGTTGCTGAACCAGCTGCTTTAGGTCTATTGGGTCTTGCAGTTGCAGCTTTGGTTCTTGGTGCAGCGGATTTAGGTTTAACTACAGGCAGTACACCCGTTTTAAAATCTCTTATGATACCTTGGATTTTAATGTTTGGTGCAACGTCTCAACTTATTGCGTGTTTTATGGATTTTAAAAGAAAGAATATCTTTGGTGCTACTGTTTTTGGAACTTATTCTATGACTATGTATGCAATTGCTTTAACTTTGTTTATATCGATATTTAGCGGTCAACAAGTTGATCTTTATCATTACGGGTATGGTCTTATTGCAATACTTTTGTTTAGTATAATTGCAACTGCGGCATCTCTTATGACTAACAAAGCATTATTTTCTATTCTAATTGCTGTTGATCTTGCAGTTATTGCATTGATTCCGCATTATCTAATGGGAACGTCTGCGTTGCCAGCTGGAGTCTTTTTAATGCTTACTTCTGCTCTATCGTTTTACACAGCAGCGGCTGTTCTTCTAAATACAATGGCTAAAAAACAAGTTCTTCCTCTTGGTAGTGCTATTTGGAAGGTTAAATAATTTTTTTCTTTTTTCTATTTCTTTTCTTCAGATTTATCTTCTGGCTCTTTCTGTGATTTTAGTAGATCACGCATTTGTTTTTGAATATCGACTTGTTCTTTCTGAAATGCAACTTGTTCTTGCTGGTATGGCGTTACTACACTTTCTTGTACCATATTTTCTACTGCTTTTTTTACTTCTTTGTAGGGATGCACTCCGTGTAATTCATAATAACTTCTGGAGCGCGGGGTTTGAACTTCTTTTCCGCCTCCAAAAAGGCCAAAGAAACCTCCTTTTTTCCCGCTTATCTGTATTCCACCTGCTGCTATTGATTCGTCACTTCCTAGGCCAAAACCTGATTGTGAGATAGGTATGATTGTTCCAAAGCCAAAGATTTGTCCTAAAATGGTTTGTTTTGTGTTTATATCTGATATTTTGTCATATCTCAGGGTTCTTTCTTCTTTTGTTACGATTCCGCCCTTAAAAATAATTCTTTGGTTTGAAATTACATATTTGTGACTTCTTCTGTACCATTCAACAAGTAAGAAACCAAGGATTGATATGGAGACAGTATAGAAAGGTATGAATATCTCTGATGATTCAATCCATCCTAACCAAAACATCAATCCAACTCCACCAAGAACTACACCTAAATATAGAAAGAAAATCCGCCATCTGATTGTAAGAAGTGAAGCGATGACTCCAAATACAAGCAAAACTATTGCCCAGGCCATTATTGAAATCATATCTTCCTGAAAAAGTGTTTTAAATTCTGAAA
>CAYYOO010000122.1:0-3640 GCA_964473335.1 uncultured Thermoplasmatales archaeon | reverse complement strand
TTTTGTAAATTTAAAAATAATAAAATTATTTATAAAATTTACTATTTATAAAATTCTAATATTTTTTGCAGAAAATAAAAGATTTTATTTTTTGTTATTCTTATCATCATTTTTAATCCAGACTGTTCTTTGCGGAAATGGAATAGTTATACCTTCTTCTCTGAATCTTTTATCTATTTTTCTTCTTATATCACTCATAGCTTTCCATTGGTTCATGACATCATCTAACCAAAAAATGACAAAAAACTTCAATCCTGAATCTCCAAATTCAGCAAATCTAACAAGAACCTCAAAACCTTGTTTATCAATCACATCTGGATGATTGCTTGTAACGTCATGTAAAATTTTAAAAACTTTTTCTAAATCAGATCCGTAGGCAACACTAACATTGATCTTTTTTCTGATCTTTGTATCTGGCTGAACGATATTAACTATCTTTTGATTTGCAATGTTATTGTTTGGTAAAATAATTGATTCATGTTCAAATAAACTATATAATTTGGTACTTCTCATACCAACATTGAGCACTTTACAATATTCACCACTATCAATTATGATTATATCTCCTATTCTAAAAGGTCTGTCTAGCAAAAGATGTATTCCACTAAAATAATTAGAAAGTGTATCCTGTGCAGCAAATGCAAGTACAAGGCCCATTACCCCAGCTCCTGCAAGTAAAGCTGTTATTTCAATACCAATAGAACTTAAACCAAATATTAAACCGCCGATTACTATTATTACTAAACCAACTTTTTTCAATACAGGTTTTAAAACAGTTCCAAAATTACTTGTTTCCCCGCCTTTCTTTATTGTTATTTCATCTAAAAGCTCATCAAATACTCTATAGAAAATGTAAATCCCGATAAAAACTACTATCAAAAAATAAAATTGGTATAAAGTAGCCTGATAACCAACATTAATCCCAAATCTAATAATCGATACAATAAAACCATACAATATTACAATTAAAAGAACTGGTCTTCGAATAATATCAACTACTGCATCATCAAACTCTGTCTTTGTTTTTCTAGCTAGACCAACTAAAATATACTTAATGATAATATAAACAATTAATGAAATAATAAGCCATATTAATAAGTTTAAAACTAGAGCACCATATGCATTATTTAATGGATAAGGTAAAGGGTTTGTCAGACCTCCAAAAATAGTGTTTTCTTTACCTTCATAAACACCAACAATATTTACCTTAAAATTTTTAGTGATAATATTTTTATCTGAATTGTTAAGAAGTCTATATTCAAAATTTATTTTTCCGTTTATTGATTCAGTTTTTGGATATTTTGGTACCTTAAATTCCAAGGTAACAATTTCATATTCTTTATCTTCTGTAAGAACAAAGTTTGCTGGTTTAATATGTGGATCCCATTCATTTAAACCCTCTGAATCAACTGTAAAAGAATAATCAAGAGATGAATTTTTATAAATGGTCCAAAAAAAACTAGCCTCTGAATTAATATCAACCTTTTTAGTATATTTATCATCTTCACCTACGAAAGGCTGTGCAGTCGATATTTGTGAAAAATTTATAAAAAAAACAAATAGAACAAAAAAAATTGTAAATAACATCAAGTATTTTCTTTTCATAAATTCCTCCACTCTAAATTAAGATAAAGATAGTTTCTTTTAAACTTTGTCTTTTGTTAAAAATAATTAGTTTTTTGAAAAAAGTTTTTTAATTGACTTACTAAAACCCTTTGGTCCGATATCAGGTGCTTTTCTATATTTTTCTGAAGAATAGGTTTTGTCTTTTTTCTTTACTAAATATCCTTCATCAACACTATCAAGCATACTAAAATCATTAGCTGAATCACCAAAACCGTAGGTAAATATCTTTTTGAATTCTTTTTTATATAACTCATCCAAAATTTTCACTGATCTACCCTTGCTGTTTTTACCAGCCAAATGATAGTATCTCCCTCCAACCATACAATTTAATCCATAACTTTTTATTTCTTCTAAAACTTCTTTTTCTTTTTCCTTGTTTTTTAGTTGAAAAGGTATTTCAAATTCCCTTTTTTTTGCAAGAGCCGCATCATCAATAGTGAAATTTGAGTTCTTAGCGATATCTTTTAAGTTCATATCAATAAATGATCTAATTCCATATTTCTTTTTTAAAACATTTAAAACTTTTATCAAATGATCTATTGTTTCACCTAGAATAATGGTTTTGTAGTTGTCAATTATTTCATCATATTCAAAATTAAAACTGAAATAATCTTTGGGAATGAATATCCCTCCGCCGTTTTCAGAGATAAAAGGATGAATATTTCCAAGTTTTTCTCTGTACTTTTCAATTTCAAATCTAGTTTTACTTGTACAAAAAACAACTGGAACATTAATTTTTTTTAATATCTC
Organism: uncultured Thermoplasmatales archaeon; assembly: GCA_964473335.1. Taxonomy (GTDB): domain Archaea; phylum Thermoplasmatota; class E2; order DHVEG-1; family DHVEG-1; genus CAYZTD01. Next base: position 1,264 of record CAYYOO010000122.1, on the reverse strand, counting down.
TAAACTTTCCTTTGATTCTTTGTAAGAATATGTATCATGGTCAAGTATAGTTCCATCAAGATCTGTATATACAATTTTTTTCATTGAATTAATCTTTCCAAAAAAAAGAATAATTAATTCATATTAAAAATATATGAATAAAAAACTAAAAGATCATAGAGTCATTTCTATATCAAGTTTTCGTGTAAGTTCTTTGTATCTATTTCTGATTGTTACTTCAGTAATTCTTGCTACATCAGATATTTCTTTCTGTGTTCTTCTTTCGCCAGAGAGAACCGATGCAATATAAATTGACGCAGCTGCAAGTCCAACAGGACCTCTTCCACTTGTTAATTCTTTATCAATGGCTTCTTTTAAAATATCTATTGATTTCTTTTTAACATCATGGCTTAAATTTAGTTCACTAGTAAATCTTGTAATATAATCAAGAGGTGATGGAACTTTCATTTGTAATTTTAATTCTCTAACAACAAATCTGTATGTTCGACCTATATCTCTTCTAGAAATATTTGTTATACTGCTCATTTCATCAAGAGTTCTTGGTGTACCTGCAAGTCTACATGCAGCATAAATAGTAGCAATTACAACAATTTCAACACTTCTGCCTCTAATTAAATTCTTCTTTGCTGCCTGACGATATATCATACCTGCGCGTTCTCTTATACTTCTTGGCAGATTCATCCTGGAGGCAATTCTAGATAAAACTGAAAAAGCTTCAGCTAGACTTCTTTCACCAGCACTACTAATCCGTGTTCTTCTCTGCCATTTTCTAAGCCTATAAATCTGCCCTCTGTTCTTGGTTGGAATAGATCGCCCATAGGCGTCTCTGTTTTTCCAGCTAATCGAAGTGCTAAGCCCCTTATCATGAATTGTATATTTCATAGGGGGACCTGCCCTAGCCTTTTTCTTATGCTGTTCACTATCAAAAGCACGCCACTCAGGACCATGATCAGCTAGGTCTTCAGTTACTACTAGACCACAATCTTCACACACAATTTCACCTCTACTGTAATCCTTTGCCAGATTGATACTTCCACAAGTTGGGCACTTTTTTGTATATTCAATTTTTTGTTTATCTTTATTATCCTTCAACTTTGACCCTCTTCATTAGATAACATGGTAAAAACAACGCCAAATTATATCATTAGTTTAACAATGATATATAATCTTCATTATTAGAGATTGAAATTTTTAATAATGTCTTTAATACCATAAATCTTACAGTTCTATTATATTTTTGTCTTCTTATAAAAATGTTTTGGTA
>CAYYOO010000121.1:0-3655 GCA_964473335.1 uncultured Thermoplasmatales archaeon | reverse complement strand
TATTATGATATTTATCAAGTCTAATTTTTAGTCCAGGTGTTCAAATCCCTTCCCCTGCATTAATTATATCTCAAATTTACTACTAATCATCTCAATTGAAACTATATCAATCGATTTTTGTTCTTCTTTTTCGTCATCTGGATTGGTTACCTCAATTGTTCCTAATTGCCCCGTAATTTTAACTTCGTCGAAATAATGATACATCCCATCAAATTCAGCATATTCTTGTTCGTAATTCTCTGTATCTAATATTAATTCTCCATTTCTTGAAAGAACATATGTATGACTTTGATAATACTGCATATCTGATTCTGATTGATTTGCCCACATATTTATAAATCGTTCACGTGTGAAATCTTCAGCAATGAAGAACATTAAATCATCGTTCTTTACTCGTTCCGATAGTAATAATCCTTGAATTGTTATAAGACTTGAATCTTCATTTTCAGTACATCCACTAAAAATAATAATCAAAAATAAAACAGCGAGTATAATGCTAAATAATTTTCCTTTCATCCCTATCTCCTTAAAAACATTAAATAATCTGTTTCTTTATAAATTTGTCCTATTTTATAGATATTTTCAGTCATCATAAATCAGGGTAAAACACCGGTGTTTTGAAGTTCAAATCCCTTCCCCTGCATACTTTTATTTTAAAGGATAGAAAATTATAAGTTCATATAATTTATTTTATTTTTTTGTGATGGGATGTTTAAAAAAATATTGATGATTATTTTGTTGTTTTTTTTCATATTTACTTTTTCAGTTTCTGCAGAGGGTAAAACGATTTATGTAGATGATGAGGGGACAGCAGATTATTCAAGTATTCAAAGTGCTATAAATGCTGCAAGTAATGGAGATACGATTGAGGTAAATGAAGGTAATTATTATGAAAATATTGTTATTAATAAATCGATAAATATTATTGGCGAACATAATCCTTCTGAGGATAAATTATCTTGTATCTATAATGAAAATAATGAAAATGCTGTAACAATCTTATCTAATAATGTAAATTTTAGTGGTTTTTACATAGAAAATAAATATGAAAGGTTTGGGATTACTGGGGAGTTTATTAATGATATAAATATTTTTAATAATTCCATAGAACAAGAGACCGATGGGATTCATTTTGAAAATTTTTATAATATTAATATTTCAAATAACGTTATCTCAAATTTTGGTAGGGCCGGTATTCGTCTTGCAGGTTCTAATCAAAGTAATTCAATTGTGATGAATAATAAAATTAAGAATTCAAAAGCAGATGGAATTAGTATAGTAGATTCAAATGATATAATTATAAAAAATAATCAAATAATTGAAAATGAAAAAGGCATAGGAGTATTGGATTCTTTTAGTATTTTAATATCAAATAATACAATTATAAGCAATATAAACGCAATAAAGCTAATTAAAACATCAGATGTTATAATTATAAATAACGATATTTTGGATAATAAAAAAACTGGGATTATATTACATCGAACAGATACTACTCAAATAGAACTGAACAATATAAAAAACAATCTGGTTGGAATTAACATCTCTAAATATTGTTCAGATAATAAGATATCAAATAATAATATTTTCTTAGATAATAACGTTGACATATATGGTAAACATATCGAAAATAAAGATGTTTATGAATTTTTTTCTTTTATGAGTTATATCTTTTTATTTTTTGCAATAATTTACACAATAACTATGTACATATTGCAAGGTAAGATTTTCTCTATTTTAAAAAACAAACATTCTGAGGAATTTAATAAACTTCCAAAAAACGGAGAAGGTAAAATTCTTAGAATTAAAGCAAATTGGCATATTTTAAGAAACAGAATAAAACCAGGTAGTGATAATAGTTTAAAGAAGTATATTTTATTTTTTAAAGGGGCGTGGATTGTAGGAATTATAATTCTTTTAACATTGCTAGTTATTTTATTGATTTTAGTATTTTTTTGATTTTTTTTTCTAACAGGGGAAACAACTGTTATTACGCCGGTGTTTTGAAGTTCAAATCCCTTCCCCTGCATATATAATAATTAAAAACTTTTTTGTGTTTAAATATCGATTAAACTATCAGGGATATCTTTTTTCTTAATTTTAGGTGGAGCCATAATTCCACTACCCAATTGGTATTCAAAAATTGTTGCTCTTTCACCTTCAATAAGACATTCACAAGAATAATTACTGTCCCATGTTATAACAGTTGCGTTCACTATTCTATTAGGGATGAGGATAATTTTACTTGGTGATGCATCAATATCTTCGTCAACCAAAATAAAATCACAATACAATTCCCGTTCGTTATCAGTAATGATAATGGGCATTGACACTGTCTCGTTTGTATCTCCCTCATTTGTAAATGTAACATTCATAGAAATGGTGAAACCTTCACCAAATTCCGCCTCTTTATAGCTTAAATCCGTAATATCTACATCAACTGGTTGGGTTATTGAAGCAATATTGTACACAAACCAGGGGAGAAAAACAAAAATGGCGGCAACAACTAAGATTACTATTATGGAAATCATAAGTAATATAATTAAAATATTTTTCTTTTCCATCTTTAGCGCCTTAAAAATATAAAATAAAATGTTTCTTTATAAACTTGTTCTAATTTATTTGTAACAGGAGAAACACATATTTTTTTGCCATTAAAATGCAGTTCAAATCCCTTCCCCTGCATAATTTTAATAATTTTAACAGGAGAAAAACTATTTTTTAGACAAATTTATTCCCCTGCACTCATATGGTTTCAAAATGAGAAAAAAAGAATTGAACCCGCTAAGACTTAGAAAGTTTATGTTGTAGTAGTTATTGGCTATTTTTCTTTTTCCATCTACGATACATAATAATGCTCACAATTGCCATAATTAACAAAAATGGGATAATTATCATGAGAGCATAGATTAAATCCATTGTTCTATAAAATGATGTAACACTCTCAGGGTCAAATGAACTTGTTGCCAAATACCAGGTTTCATCAATCTGCTTTATTTCTTTATTATTTTCTCCTGTTGGATAATATGGATAAAAATCATTATAGTCTGTTGTAGAATATTTAGTCAAGTTGTTTTCCTCAATATAATTTATAACCGGTGTAATTTCTGGGTCACATGCCTGATTTAGTAAATCTGTTGCATTATCTGAAAGATTCGCCCATATATCTAATACATAAACATCATCGTTTACATCAAATATTCTACAAGAGTCATCTATCCAAAATTGGTCACCATATTCTATTTTAACTAAAGGGGAACAACTTTCATCTTCACAGAGATTACTCTCAATGAAACTAATATTAATATTGCAATGAACGTATGTATAAGGTCCCATAGGTGTAACTGCTAAAACAGTTGTTGATTGTGTTATAAAGAAAAATAAAACAGTGATTAATAAACCTAATAACTTCTTTTTCATCCTCGTCTCCTCAACATCAAAATCATCTAATTATTTATAAGTATGCTCTTTTTAAGGCCAACAGAAGAATTCTATTATTTTTTATGACTAAACTCGTGATTGGCAGTAGGACTCTTTTTTTCTAGATAAGATATACTCTAAAAAAAAACTATAGTGCTTATTGCCAATATAAGCACTATAAAAAAAAAATTTAGAGGAGGTAAAAAAAATATGGAAAAACTCTACATGGGTATGG
>CAYYOO010000120.1:0-3767 GCA_964473335.1 uncultured Thermoplasmatales archaeon | reverse complement strand
ATATCGAACTAAACGATATAGCAGGTTCACCAGTTTATGAAATAGGTGAATATAAGAACGATTTTGGCTGGGAATATGATATATCTGTTGATACAAATGGCTGTGAGGAAAACTTTGTTGGTGGTACAGGTCTTGTTCTTTACCATAATTCACCTTTTTCAAATATTACAATGGACTTGAATGTTCCAAACTATATGGTCGATGAGCCAGCAATAATAGGTGGAGACTTAAAAGATGATAACTACAGTGATTTTCAAGATGAAATGGATATGATAAACCATGCATTTGCTGATATTATGTATGAGGGTGACGCGAAAGGAAGGCCGTTTAGTGTCGATGGAGATTGTCTGTGTCCGATTAAAAACTCAGGAGATTTTAAACTGGTAAGAATTGGAAAATATATAGATGACTTAATGGAAAAAAGAAAACCTATGTATATTAAGGAGAATAACTGTCAAGTTGTAAATATTAAAGATTTAGGTATCAAATGTTTAGGGATAAAAGACGGAAAAGTTGACTGGCATAATATCAATTATCTAGTAAGACATCCTCAGGATAATCTTTTAAAGATTACTACAAAGGGAGGTTTTAGTATTAGTACTACTCCTTCACATTCAGTATTTGTTCTCAAAAAGGGAAAAATAATTGATTATCCAGCATCTCAGTTAAAAAAGGGAGATTATCTCATATCACCAAAAACTGTCCCTTCTGAAAATAAAATTAAAAGCATTTCCTTAGCTGAAAATTTTATTAAAAAAGGAAAGGTAAACGGTATCTATATATCAGACGTATATAAACAAAATCAAAAATATAAAGAAAAAAGATTTAGTGATGGTAAAACCAAATATAACTATAAAGTTTCTGTTTTTCCTTTAAAAAATATTTCATCAAAAATAAAGGATTTTGATTTATCAAAGGCTAAATTAAACTTGACCGGCTCAAATATAAAAATTAGTAATTATCTAGATTTATCAAATGAATTAGTAGAATTTCTTGGATGGTATTGTGCTGAAGGATCAGCTGAAAAAGGAGAAAAATATGGTGGAATAAGTTTGGGATTAAACTTAAAAAAGGAAAAGAAAGAAGCACATCATATTGCAGAATTAGCTAAAAAGATATTTGGCGATATCAATGTTAAGATTAGAAAAATTAAAAAAAGAAATCTAATCGAAGTTAGAATCCATTCCAAGCTTATTAGAAGGATAATAACTGATATATTTGATATCAAAAACGATATCGGGAAAAAAGTACCTCAGTATATTTTTGAGATATCGCCCGACAAAAAGAAGATATTCTTGAATGCATATTTTAAAGGTGATGCTCATATAACAAATGATATAATTGCTAATTCTAAATCAGAAGAGTTAATACATGGAATATCAACTCTTTTGAAACAATTAAATGTTTTTCATACAATGAAGGAGTATTCAGTTAAAGGAAGAACTTACTGGCGAATAAATATCTGGAATAATAATGAATTAGAAAAAAAAGATCCCAGATTTATTGCGAAGATACCTATTGAAGAAAGTGGGTTAGGGTTTTTGACTGAAAAAATTGCTGAAAAAAAACCATTTTTTTACGATTCGATGAAGAGAAAATACAAGAATACTAAAAAAAGAGTTTTGAAAAAGTTTGATATTACACATCAACGCTCTACATCTATTGCTAATACTAAAAAACTGATAAAAGCGGCTAAAGACTTATCAATAAAAATCCCACAAGCATTAAAAGAACTTGAAGAAAATAATCTTTTATTTTTGAAAATCAAAGATATCGCTGCTGTTAAAACATCAAACGGAATGGTTTATGATTTTTCAACTGATACAGAAAATTTCATTGCTCATCAGTTTTTAGTTCACAACACCTTTCCAATCCCTACATATAATATCACTAAAGACTTTGATTGGGATAATGAAAAGCTGGATCCCATTTGGAAGATGACAGCAAAATATGGTGTACCCTATTTTAGCAATTTCATTAATTCAGATATGAAACCAGAGGATGCTAGGAGCATGTGTTGCCGCCTCAGACTTTCGAATAGAGAACTTAGAAAACGCGGTGGTGGACTATTTGGAGCGAACCCGAAGACAGGGAGTATAGGCGTGGTAACCATTAACATGCCAAGGATTGGCTATCTTTCAAAAAATGAAGATGAATTTTTTGAAAGACTTGATACTCTTATGGGCAAAGCAAAAGAGAGTCTTGAAATTAAAAGAGAAATAATTGAAAATCTAACCTTTTCAGGTCTTCATCCTTATTCCAAGTTCTATTTATCAGATGTAAAAGAAGTATTTGGTGAATACTGGAAAAATCATTTTTCTACAATTGGCCTCATAGGTATGAATGATGCACTTCTTAACTTTATGAATAAAAGCATTGCAGATCCCGAGGGTATAAAGTTTGCAGAAAAAGTAATGGATCATATGCGAGATAAATTAGCAGATTATCAAGAAGAAACAGGAGACATTTTTAACCTTGAGGCTACGCCCGGGGAAGGCACGAGCTATTCCCTCGTAAGAAAAGACAAAGCAAGATACCCTGATATAAGAGTTTATAACCAAGAAAAATATCAAAATAATGGTGATAGAGTAGAACCATATTATACTAATTCAACTCAGCTTCCGTCAGGATATACTTCTGATGTTTTTGAAGCACTTGATCTACAGGATTCACTTCAATCAAAATATACTGGTGGAACAGTACTTCATATATTCTTAGGTGAATCTAATCCTGACCCAAATGCAACAAAGAAATTTGTAAGAAAAGTAGCTGAAAACTATAATCTACCTTATTATACTCTAACACCAACTTTTAGTATTTGCCCAAAACATGGTTATATCGCGGGTGAACACGAATTTTGCCCGAAATGTGATAAAGAAATTGGATTTAATGGAGGAAAATAAAATGAATAAAAAAGAAAATTTAGAAGATAAAAGAACCAGATGCGAGGTATATTCAAGAGTTGTTGGGTATTTGAGACCTGTTAATCAATGGAACAGAGGAAAACGACAGGAATTTAGCGATAGAAAGATGTTTAAACAAGATAAGGAAGAAAAGGTGAAGGTAAAAGTTCAATGAAAATAGGTGGATTTCAAAAAACAACCTTGCTTGACTACCCTGAACACGTTAGTGCGATTATTTGGACAGTTGGTTGTAACTTCCGCTGTCCTTTTTGTTATAATAGAAGTCTTGTCTATGAAGAATCTGATTTATTCTCTGAAGAAGACATCTTAACTTTCTTAGAGAAAAGAAAGGATTTTCTTGAAGCTCTAACAATTTCAGGTGGTGAACCTTTTTTACAGTCGGATCTAAAAGAATTCTGCATGAAAGTAAAGGATCTAGGTTATAAAATCAAAATTGATACAAACGGTAGTTTTCCTGAAAAATTAAAAGATATGATAGATGAAAAGCTAATAGATTATGTTGCAATGGATGTAAAGGCACCTAAAGAAAAATACGATAAACTTTCAGGTGTTAAGACTGACATTGAAAAAATTGATAAATCAATAAGAGTTATTATGGAATCTGGCATCGATTACGAATTCAAAACAACGGTTATCCCTAAGTTTTTGGATAAAGAAAATATACTAAAAATTTCTAAATGGATTAAAGATTCAAAAAAATATTATCTTCAACAGTTCAAAAATAACGCTCCTGTGGTCTCCTCTGATTTGGAGCATATACAGCCTTATTCTGAAAAACATTTAGAGAATATTTTAAAAACCATAAAACCATATTTTTCTGAGTGTAAGTTGAGAGGAACATGA
>CAYYOO010000119.1:0-3793 GCA_964473335.1 uncultured Thermoplasmatales archaeon | reverse complement strand
GTATCCTTGTAGCTTCGGGAGTTATAGACTTGAGTTCAAATCTCAGCAGGCCCATACTCTGTTCTTGGAGAGAGTCCAGGTGAAACAGAGGTTTTGAGAAAAAGTTTTACTTTATCCTTTTTTCATGATGTATTTGAACCAGTCAAAAGGTGCCTGTCTCATGTATTGTTTGGCATCTCGAACATAGGTCATTGTTGTCTGTATCTCGCTATGTCCAAGCCAGTCTCTTACGTCATATATGTCAAATCTTTTAGTCTCAAGTTTGGTTTTGATTAGTTTTCCTGTGGCACACCAATGTCTTGAGACATATGGTTGATATTCTGGAAAAATAGGTTTAACACGTCTTATTACAAACATTCTGTATTGGAATTTTTCTATTGGTCTGCCGTCCGGTCTTAGATATAATGCATTTCCACTATGTTGGTTCTCTACTTTTGGCCTCCATTTATCTATCCAGTTTTTGAAGCTTTTACGAGTTCTACCGGTCATTAAAGCTTTTTCTGGGATTATTACTCTACTTGTTTCATGTTTCTTAGGTTCTCTAACTATAATTATTCCTTTATCAAGTTTGATATCATCAACTGTCATTGCGCATGTTTCTGATGGATTTCTCCAACCTATCATAAAAGAATGCATCAATGTGTATTGTATGAATGCGTTTTCATATTCATCTTTGCTATATTTATGATGGATCATTTTGTGAACAATATCTGGACTTGGAATTATTCTTGCTTTTGTTTTTGGAATTGATGGAGGTTTGTAATTCCAGTCAGTTAGTGGTATTCCATAAGCATTGAGAAATGTCTTCATTGTTTTCCATTCGTGAGAAAGAGCTGATGCTCCAGCAAGCTCAATTTGTTCACGATAATCCATGTGTCTAATGAAGTTTTCATATGTTGGATCTCTAAAATCTACAGGGCATGGATGTTTTTCCATGAACCTTGCGTATCTCATTCTCTTTTCTACTGTGCTTCTTGAAAGTCTTTGACGAAGTAATGCATGAATTGCTACATCATCAAATGATGCCTCTTGTGAATTTAAAGAGATGGGGCAGTCTAATCTGCTAAGGTTTTCAGTGTTGTTTAACAAGTAATTTCCCCCATTATATTGTCTTACAAAGTAAGACAATATAATGTAATGTATTGCAAGTATTTATATTTTTCTGTCTTATTACGTCTTATGTTGTAATTATGTCAAAAAGAGAGACTGTATCTGTTACAATACGTCTTCCAAAAGATCTTGTAGAATGGATAGATTCTCAAGTAGATGGAGTTGACTTTCGTAACAGAACACACGTGATAGAAAAATCTCTGTATAATTTTAAAAATCGCAATAAATGATTTTTATTAAGTTATTATATTAGGCTTTAAAGTTGGATTCCAATCAAAAGTAATTTTTGGAATTTTTAGATTTTTTTCAAGTGGGATTGGCGGGAAATAAAATTTTCCATTTATTTTTTTAGGTAGAATTCTTGGTCTATCCCAATAATTTTTAACCCATCTGCCACTGTAGATTATCTTAAATAAAACACCTTCAAAATATGCACTAGAGTTTGTATTATCAATAAAATTATTATTTTTTATCTTTGGAAATTGATCAAAAAATAGGAAGATACCATCATAATTTTTAGTAATATTGTTTTTTATAATTTTTGCGAACGAATTATCATGTATCATTAATGCTTTTTGATTTTGTGAAATAATATTTGATTTAATTAAAGGCTTATATACAATGCCTATCCGCATACCTAACCCATTGTTATACAAATAGTTATTTGTAATGTTGCAAAACATCTGATTAAAAACTAAAATGCCAACTTCATTGTTCCAAATTTTATTATTATTTATTGTATTATTGTCATAAATTGGAGGTATTGTCCAATTTGGTCTTCCTGGATTAATTGCTAAATTATTTAGACAAAATATACCATATCTATTGTTAAAAAGTTTACAATCTATGATTATATTGAATTTTGACTCATAAAGATATATTCCTGATGGAACATAAACAATAGGTGTAGTTTGCTCATTTTCTTTAAAAGTCGAAGTATTAATCTTACAATTTTTAATTGTACAATTATATGAAAAACCAAGCGTTATACCCATTTTTGTATTTGTTATATTGAGATTTTGAATTGTAAAGTTATTACAATCTGCTAAAATCAACTGAGCAGTATCCTCAGGCACAGTGACACCTTCAATATCTTTATAGTACCGAATAGGACGATCATTTAATGTATTATTTTCAATTGTAAGAGTATCCCAAAATATATCATCCTTCTCACTTCTTAAACAAATTCCACCTGAATCAAAAGTATTGTTAATAATTATATTGTATCCAGCATAATCAGTATTAAGGATATAAGAGTTTAGAAAAGTATTGTTGATAATATTGTTATAAAATGTGCTACCCATAAATAAAGAAGTTGAATTTAAAATATTTTCTTTGATTGTGTTATTTAGCGAGTTTATGATATATATTCCATCATAAATTATGTTATCAAAAAGTGAATTATTATAAGCCATATCAAAAATTACGCCATTTTTAATTGTAAAACAACTGATATCAACACTTATATTGGGAGACCACATATCAACATATCCATCTATAACTGTATCATATTTGTTTTCTCCAATTAAATGAAATTTAATGTTTCCATTAAAATCTCCTTCTTTAATTATGATATTTTCCATATACGATCCATTATAGACAAAAATTGTATCACCACTGCTAAGATTTCCTATTGCTTTAGTGATTGAATTATATGGATATTCAATAGTTCCATTCCAGGGACCTTCTATATTGTCATCATCAACATAAATCATTTTAGGACGATTTCCACAAGTAAAAATATTAAAACTGTAGCTTATTGACTCATAATCGAAATTAAAATAGAATGATTTATCTTTAATATGGTTTGAATAAAGCTCATTAAGCTTAGAGGAGAAATCTAAATCTTTATTTGAAAAATCTGAATAATATGGACTATGTAGTTCATATTCCTCAAGAAAACCACCAATTTTATTAAATTTGATAGCTTCTACAGGGTTAAAACTAATAGATAAGATTAATATCATCAAGAAGAATGAAAATATCTTAAGACAATTTGTTTTAAACCTCATTTTATCCTATTTATAAGTTTTATTTATTAATATATATAATTTTCTACATAAATTTGTAAATGAATTAATTTAAAAGTATGTAAAATTCGATATATTTTATCTATATTTTCTCCTGTTATCTTGTGTGCCTCTCAGCAGGCCCATCAGTCACATATGAAGAAAATTTTAACAAGGGTTTTTACTAATTCATCCTTGAGATGATTTGACAATTTTGATAAATTCCTTGGTTTTTATTATCTTAAAATTTAGAGATTTTTTTACTTTTTCTTTAAAAAATCCTTTATCACCGGAAACAAAATAGATGTTTTTGTGATTCTTGATCATTCTTAAAGCAAAAACAAATATTGGTCTATCCTCTTTGTCTTCAATTAATTTTTTTGCTAATTTGATTTCTCCTTCTTTTAAATCAACTAATTCACAAACATGTATGTTATTATAAGTATCTAATAGATCTGAAACAAGGACAAAATCCAAATTTTTTCTTTTAAAAACTTCTTTCATCTCTTCTAAGACATAATCCACAATATATACAGAACATAATCCTTTATCTGCTAACTCAAAAAGATATGCTTCATTTCCTTTTCTATTATAAACAGCAGAGAAGAAAGTAGAAGTATCTATCACAACTTTAACTGAGTTTTTTGTATTTTTTGGCAATAATTTCACCAGCT
>CAYYOO010000118.1:0-3798 GCA_964473335.1 uncultured Thermoplasmatales archaeon | reverse complement strand
GATTAAAACCATTATTAAACTCGGATGAAGACTTCCTTAAAGCAGCAGAACATTTGCTTATTGATGGAGAAACAATAAAAAATCTATTCAAGGAACTTGTCAAGGTCTGATTTTCTATTCTAATTATTTCATCGAGTTTGCTATTTCTATATCTTGTAAATAACTTGAGATAATGTAAAAAATGGTTCTTCCACTTATTTGATGTCTTATACAAATGTAAAAATATAACCTTGTATCCATTATTTTGGTATATTGTTTTTCTATATTCATAATCAAAACTTGAAGAACCGCAAACTTCAATGTAAACTCCAAATGGAACTAAGTAAAAATCTGGTGCCCAAACCCTTTTTCTCTTATTTTCATCCCAAACAAATACTGGATGCTCATATGACCATTTAATTCCAAGATTTTTAAGTAGCTCTGCAACTTCTCTTTCAGATCTAGTCATTTTATCATAAATTGAAACTTGTTTCAACTCATCACCTCTAAAGAAAGAAGAAAAGTTTAGTGAGAGTGTTGATTAAATGGTAAAGGATATTGCTAGGTATTTTTCGAAAATTTCTACAGGAGAAAACAGGTTATGTCTCCGGTGGGAGCATCTATTTTTAAAAATATTTGGAAAGAAAGACTGGTATCGCCAAGAGAAAATGGGATACACCCGTTAATAAGCTACCAGCCTAATTTCTTCCCATAATATAAATAAATTATATATTATAAATATCTTCTGTAAAAAATAAAGTTATACAAAAAAATAGATTTAAAAAAAGAAAAAAAATTAAATTTGTGGGTCTGGTATATTTGGTATGTCTGGGATATCTGGTAGATTGATATTTAAATCAAAGCCATTTGCTAATCTAGCAGTACCCATAAATAAAGTGTAACTTAGTTCTGGTACTTTTCTTGCAACATACATATAAATTCCAGAGAACTTATACATAACTCCCATTTGAATACCATTCAATACTTCAAAATCACTTTTAAATGGTCTGAGTATATATGTCTTACTTGAGAAAGGTCCTCCTGAATTGTATCTCCATGTAGACATCTTTTGTTTTACCTTAAACTCACTTTTTCTTAATGGATTAAGTTTGTAACACATTCCATGGCTCATTACAAGTGCTCTTGTTCTAAGTGAGTATCTGAGTTTGACGAAATTGACAACTAGTTCTCTAAGTTTTGGATATTTTACTAAAAGTTCAAAGGATTTTAAAAAGACTTGGAATTTATTTATACTTAGTTTTTCATTTATCTTTTCAAATATCTGAGAGAACATATCTGATAAATCTTTAAGCTCATCTTCAGATAACATCAATTTTTCTCTTAATGTCTTTCCATCTTCAGAAATACTCAAATATTCCAATAAGATTCCTTTATTTTCTTCATTTCTAATCGTATTCTTTGCTGTTGCAGGGTTAAATGCAAGTCCAACAAAGAGCAAAACTACAGCTACTGCAATTATTCCATGTTTCTTTTTCATATAAATTACCCCCTGTTTTTATTTAATATATTATATATTTTTCTATATTTCATATATTGTTCTTGATTTATATACTTTTCCTACTATAATTAACTATTATTAATTAGTGATTTCTTTAACACAGATCTCTACAAGTTCACTGATTTTTTTTGTTGCATCCAAATTAATAAAATGATCTTGACTTGACAGTTCAATATAATTTCTATGTACCTTTTTTAAAAAATCTAATCTTTCAAATGGAATTAATTCATCGCGGTGTTGAATTCTTTTTAATGATTTACCTGGATCGATTACAAAAAGAAAAGTGATATCAGGAGATAAGATCCTATCTTTTGATAATTCACTTAACCATTTAATTGGATCATCGATATCATCTTTCATCTGAGCTGCTTGATAGGCATATGTTGAATCTTCATATCTATCACACAAAACAATTTTTCCTTCATCAATCCAGCTTTTAATCTTTTTACAATGCTCTATCCTATCAGAGATAAACGCAAAAGCAGTAGAATAGGGATCCTTTCCATTTTTTATAAAATCAGAAACACAATTGCCTATCCATGTATCAGTAGGCTCAAAGGTTAAAACTACATCATAGCCACTATTTTCTAATTTTTCAAATACTTTTTTAGAAACAGTAGATTTACCTGAGCCGTCTATTCCTTCAAAAGTTATAAACTGATTCATTTCTTTTTCTTCTCCATATACCACTTAGCCTTATAATAACTCAGAGGATGCCTCTTTTTTTTACAAAGACCATCCATTTTATCAGTAGGACATAAACCATATGTTCTCATTTTATCACAAGCAGGAGGCTTATATGATGTTGAAGAAATATCTCCAGTAATATGCTCTATTTGGTATCGTGATTTTTCTTCTTCAAAATCTGGTGCACTGCTAAATAGTTTTAGAATCTGGTTTGTAGATAGTTTTAGTGAACTTAAAAAAGAAACAAGTGCAAATCTTCCCATATGTGGAACATTTTCACCTGACTGAATAGAACTGAGTATATCTTTCATACATGGTGGAAGTTTACTAATATCAAGTTTTCCAACTGGTGCAGCTTCAATTTTTTTCCTATGCAATTTTACCTTGTTTTGTATCCTAATGATATCTTCTTTAAAAGTCTTGTAGATAGTCTTACTGCACTTTCTGTTATCAAGTTCATCATTAATTTTTGCGCGTAGTGCTTCCTGAATTAATCTTGCCAGATCCTTTTTTGTAAGATTGATATAACCATCTTTCATATCTCTATTGATCATTTTCCATTCTTTATATCTAGTCGGTGCAAAATTAAGATAATCAACAAAATAGATCTTTATGTTTTCAAATTCATCATCATAACCAAGAGAAATATCAAATTCCTTTGAAATTTTAATTACAAAACCTGTTTCTTCATTTAGTAGATTTCTATAACAATTCCTTGCTTCAGAAAGAGCGTATCTTCTCTTAAAATATATATCATCAATGCATACTGCAATCATCCTTGCAATAGGATATGATAATAACTCCATTATATGATCACTTTCAGAGACAAGATTTCTTTTTCCTACAGATCTATTTTTAAATGAGTTATCAAGTCTTTCAATACCAATCGATCGAGCTCTATCATATAGTGGATCATTTAATATTTCATCAACTGAAAGATTATTTTCTTTTACATAGTCTTTTGATGAGTCTAGAAATGGATATTTTGATAGAATCTCAAGCTTTTCCATAGAGAGTTATACTTTAACAACATATTATTAATTAACCTTTTCATGTTGTTTTCTCGATATGACTTTTTTACTGAATAAGTTTATATAAATAAAAGTGACAAATATTTAAATTGAAAAGGGAAGGGTTAAAAAGATGAAAAAAAATTGTAAAAAGAAATATTTTAAAGATGAAGACACTTTTTTTGATCAAAATGACGATTTATATTTAATGTTAAAGAGAGGAGAACTAAACAAAGAAATCTATAATTTTTGGAAGGCTTTATCTAAATAAAAATTTTTATATGTAGAAAAAATTATTTTTAAATATCTAAGTTTTAAGTACTATTAGTTATATTACGGGGAGTTGAATTTTATTGGGCTCGTAGCTTAGACTGGTGGAGCGTCTGGCTCATAACCAGATGGTCGTCGGTTCAAATCCGGCCGGGCCCACTGAATTTTTCAGGAGTAGAAGTGTTAAATTGCACCTTTTTTGCAAATAATTTATTTTCTTTGTTGAAGGTGTCGTTCCAGTTATGACATGAAATAAATCATCTATCTGTTTTATTTCGCATCCATCAGGAACTTCTATTTCAGATTTCACTCTTCATTCTCCTAATTATCATT
>CAYYOO010000117.1:1625-3954 GCA_964473335.1 uncultured Thermoplasmatales archaeon | reverse complement strand
TTTAAAAAAACTTTTTATTTACACAGAAATCTGGCTCTTGGTCTTTTAAAACCTTTATTATTTGATCAGCACAAACTGTTCCTGCTCGAATTTGCCCTTCTTTAGTACTCGCTCCAAGATGTGGGGTTAATATGATATTATCAAGATTAAATAAAGGGCTATTTTCAGGGGGTTCGGTTTCATATACATCAAGTGCTGCACCTGCAATACTGCCTTTTTTCAATGCATCATATAACGCTTCTTCATCAACAGTTCCACCACGAGCACAATTTATCAAATATGCCGTAGGTTTCATCTTTGAAATCATATCTCTGTTTACAATGTGGTGAGTCTTAGGATTATGTGGGATATGTAATGAAATATAATCTGATTTTTCCATTATTTCATCTATATTTTCAACTTTACTAATGCCATCTTTTTTCATATCTTCTTTTGAAACAAATGGATCATATCCTATTACTTTCATATTGAATGCTTGAGCTAATTTTGCAGTATATTTTCCTATGTTTCCTGTGCCAATAAGGCCAAGTATTTTTTCATTTAGTTCGTTTCCCTTTAGTTTCTTTTTTGCCCATTCACCTTTTTTCATTGTTTTATCGGCTCTAGCAATATTTCTTGATAATGCTATCATATGACCTATTGCGATTTCAGCAACTGATGCTGTTGCACCAGTCGGGCTATTTACTACAGGTATCTTCTTTTTTCCTGCTGTTTTAATGTCTATGTTATCTACTCCGATCCCTGCTCTCCCGATCACTTTAAGGTTTCCTTCAGCTCCTTTTTTTACAACTTCAGTTGTAACTTTTGTACCGCTTCTTATTAGTATTCCATCAAAATCTTTTATGTCTTCTGCTAATTTATCTGGTTCTCTTTTATTTATATCTACTTCAAAACCAGCATCTTTTAATTTTATAATTGCCTCTTCAGCAAGCTTATCATTTACAAGTATTTTCATAAATTTTCCCCCAAAGTTGTGTTCTTGTATCAAAAAAGATATTTTAATCTTTGTGATTAAAGAGAGTATTATTTGTATTTTCAGTTATGCTAAGTGATCTAATCTAAAGTCAATACCTGGAAACTCAGCTTCATCACTAAGTTCTTCTTCGATTCTTAAAAGCTGATTGTATTTTGCGTTTCGATCACTTCGTGCTGGAGCACCAGTTTTAATCTGTCCGCAGCTTGTGCCTACAACTAGATCAGCAATAAAACTATCCTCAGTCTCGCCACTTCTATGAGAAACAACTGCAGTCCAACCTTGGTCATGAGCCATTTTTATTGCATTTAAGGTTTCAGTGACTGTACCTATCTGGTTGAGTTTGATTAAAACTGAGTTTGCAGCATTAAGTTTTATTCCTTTCTCTATTCTTTTAGTATTTGTAACAAATAAGTCATCACCAACTATCTGAATCTTTGTTCCGATCTTTTTGGTCATTTCAACCCATGAATCCCAGTCGTCTTCGGCAAGTCCATCCTCAATACTTACTATAGGATATTTCTTTGCTAGATTAACATAGAAATCAACCATTTCTCCACCTGAATATGATTTATTTCCAATTCTATAAGCGCCATCATAAAAAAACTCACTACTTGCCGGATCCAATGCAATCTTCATCATATCATCATAGCCTGCATTTGAAACTGCTTTAAGCATCATGTCAAGTCTTACTTCCACATCTGTTATTTTTGAGGGTGCAAAACCTCCTTCATCACCTATTAGTACGCTACTTACTCCATATTTTTTCTTAAGTAGTTTTGCTAAATGATGGTAGGTTTCAGAAATCATCCTTATTCCTTCTGAAAAACTCTTTGCACCGGTAGGCATAAGCATATGTTCCTGAATAGAGTTTTCTTGCCCTGCGTGTTTTCCGCCATTTATCACATTACACATTGGAACTGGTAGCATATGAGGTATCACGCCAAATAGTTCGCCGATGTGTTCGAACAAACCTAGACCTTTTGAGGCAGCACCTGCTTTTGTTACTGCCATAGAAACAGGTAAAACAGCATTAGCTCCAATATTATCCTTATTTTCAGTACCATCTATCTTTAACATAATATTATCAATTGTTTCCTGAGCATTAGGATCAAGACCGATCAACTTTGGTGCAATTTTTTTGTTTACATTCTCAACTGCTTTAAGTGTTCCTTTGCCAAAATATCGTGATTTATCATCGTCTCTAAGTTCAAGTGCCTCATGTACTCCTGCACTTGCACCACTTGGTGTCATCGCCCTAAATATTCCATGGTCTGTTACGACATCTGCTTCTACAGTTGGATTCCCACGGCTGTCAAGTACTTCTCTTGCTTTTATTTTAATTATTTCGGACAT
>CAYYOO010000117.1:0-1525 GCA_964473335.1 uncultured Thermoplasmatales archaeon | reverse complement strand
GATGCTGTTGTATATTTTAGGATAGTAGATCCAGAAAAAGCAGTAATTGAAGTACAAAGATATGATGTTGCAACTGGCCTTCAGGCTCAAACCACATTAAGAGATGTTCTAGGTAGACAAGACTTAGATGAACTACTTTCAAATAGAGAAGAACTAAATAAGAGCTTACAGGAAATAATAGACAGTGCAACTGATCCATGGGGAATTAAGGTTTCTGCAGTAACAATAAGAGATGTATCAATTCCTGATGAAATGCTTAGAGCTATAGCTAAACAAGCTGAAGCAGAAAGAGAAAAAAGAGCAAGAATAATAATTGCAGATGGAGAGTTTCAAGCATCAAAAAAGATGACAGATGCAGCAAAACTCTATCAAGAAACACCTATAGCATTAAGACTTCGTGAATTGCAAACTCTTTCTGAGATTGCACGAGAAGGAAACTTGATTGTCGTTCCTGGTGGAGACATTGGAAAGGTAGCTGGAATTGCTAAAGCTGTGAACCAAGAAGTCAAAAAATAATGAAACTAAATAAATCTCTTATTTTTTTATCTTTTTTTGCAATTTTCTTTGCATCGTTTAGTAGTATTGCTTTTGCTTCAAATGTGATAACAGTTGAAGTAAATGGAACAATAAATCAGTCAACAGTTGAAATCTTTAAAGAAGCAATAGATCAAGCAGATAGTGAAAATTCTGAGGCAATAATCCTTTTATTAAATACACCAGGCGGCGGTCTATCTGAAACATTTGAAATTGCTAATCTGATAAACAAAAGTAAGACTCCTTTTATTGGATTTGTTTTTCCTCAAGGCTCATATGCATGGTCAGCAGGAACTTTTATTCTAATGAGCACACACATTGCAGTCATGTCAGATAATGCTGTTATTGGTTCATGTCAACCAGTTGAGGTTTCACCAACAGGTTCAAGGCTCATAAATGACTCAAAGACAATCAATGCTCTTACAAAATGGATGGAAAATAGAGCTGATATGTATAACAGAAATTCAACAGTTGCAATTAAGTTCATCACAAAAAATTTAAATCTTAATGAAAATGAGGCACTAGATAAGGGTGTTATCGAGTATGTTTCATCAAGTGTTGAAGAGTTACTTGATGATATACATAATGCTACAGTAAAAACAGATAAAGGAACTATAACTCTTAATACAAAATCAGCAAAACAGATAGAATATTCTCCGTCAATTGGCGTTATCTTTTTAGAATTCTTTTCAAATCCAATATTAGTATCTCTTCTTTTCATGCTTGGTGTGTTTGCAGTTATTTTTGGAATATCCTCACCTGGTTTTGGAGCTGAAGTGTTTGGAGTGATTGCAATACTCATTTCTCTTATCGGCTCAGGTTTTTCAATACCTGTTCTTAGTATTATTTTTATAGTAGTAGGAGTTTTACTTTTCGTAATAGAAATATATGTGACGCCTGGATTTGGAATAATTGGAATTGGTGGAATAATAAGTTTATTAATAGGAAGTATATTTCTAATACCAAGTTATCCTAATAGGGAATGGTTGAT
>CAYYOO010000116.1:0-3989 GCA_964473335.1 uncultured Thermoplasmatales archaeon | reverse complement strand
GTAATATAAGAAAAAGTATAGTAAATATATCAACAGAGTTATATTACGAAGATTCATCATAAATAGATGTTAAATCGTTGTAAAATTTTTCTTTTTAAATGATTAAGTATTTGTATAAAACATTTGTTTCAAAAAAATATCTTTAAAAATAATATTTTTTCTACATATGTATGGGAGTTACAAAAAATATAAATACAACCATCAAATACGGATTTTAACACAGGGTTAGGATACTACATGGAAACAGTATGTCATATTGAAATTATTAAAGATGGAAGAGATTTTGTTGCAAGAGCACATATGTCAGATGGATCAATAAAAGAATACCGTCATCAGATATTTGAAGATGTTTTAACTGAAATGGTAATAGACTTACAAGAAGAACTAGCTGATTAATTTGTAAAGTTATTTTTCACTAGTTTTACTATTATTTTTTTTGTTTTCATAATGTGAAATAATTGCTACTCCTACTGTACATATTATAGCGGTACCAAGTATCACTACAAAAGCAATATCTTGAAAAAATCCTTGCATATTGTTACTAAGATTCAAACCTTCTTTCCCTACTAAAAATGGTCCAAAGTTAATTGCAAGAATTGCTGCTGCTAATCCTCTAGGCATCATTGTTATCATTGTTTGTTTATCGTCTTTTTCAAAGCCACCTTTAAAAGTAGAAATATATATAGATATATATCTAAAAGCGATTAAGGCAATTAATATGATTATTCCAACAATAATAAAAGTAGTATTTTGGAAACTTACCATTATTCCAAGATATACAAAAAAGAAAGTTCTAATAAGAAATGAGACAAGACTGTGATAATCCCTACTTTGTTCATCTAATTCAAATTTTCTACCTTGGTAATTTATAATCTTTAATATCTTTTTTCCATTTCCAAGAATGAGGCCGAACATAAGACAAGCAATTGCACCGGCTCCAGTACCTCCGCTCTCAGAACCAACAATTAAAGAGGTTAATGAATAGACAATAAAAACTACAGCAAGAGTAAGAACATATGAAAAATTTTCTTTTCTCACCTTGTGCATCACTGGAAGCCACAAGAGGCCTATAGATATACCTATAACAATTCCTACAGAGAAAGTTACAACTAAGCTTCTTAAACCCAACCATATGTTAGCAGAGTTTGTACTAATCATATAGATTCCTGCAAGTACAAAAACTATTGAAAGAGGATCAGTAATAATGCTTTCAATAGATAGAATCATCTTTGATTTTTCTTGAAGATTTTTAAGTTTACAGGCAAGTGGCATAACAATAGGACTACTAGTACCCGCAATAATACCTCCAAGTATAGTTCCTACTATAAGACTATTTTCAAACGATATTGCTAAAATTCCTGCTTTAGACAAACTTATGATAACTAGGATTGTTCCAATAACACTTAGAAAAAAACTTGAAATTGTAAGTAAAAGACCTCTAGGAGCACCTTTAAAAAGTTGATAAAGATCTGTGTTGATTCCTCCATCAAAAAGTATTATTATGATTGCAACACCTGCAAAAAATTCAGATACTAAATTTGGAAGTACAGCACTTATTTCACTTATTCCACCTTTTATATTAAAAGCAAATCCAACAATTAAACCAAATAAAAGTAACCATACAATACTAGGAATTTGTGTTTTATCAAAAATATAATTACCGATAAAACCAAGAATCATTATAATTCCTAAAATAATTAGAGCTGAAATAACGATTTCCATAATTAAATAAAAAAATCAAAGCAATTCTTTTAAATGTTCGCTTTTTTGTAAAAAAATGTAAAATTATGGTTTATAACAAAACTATTGCTACAACTACAGCAGCAATCATCCCAATCATAAAATAATTGAGAAGCTTTCTTTTCTTTTGAAAACCAATAAATTTCTGTCTGCATTCTTCAGAGCAGTACTTTTCATTGACTGGAATGGATTTCATACAAACCTGGCAATGAGTATGAGGTGCTATTTTTTCTGCCATATTAATCAAATCATAATAATAAGATAATACACTATAATACTTTTCTAAAATATATTATATTTCACCGCATTTTTTACAGACTTTTTCTAAAATAGGTATAAATCTTTTAATTCCTTTTCTAGTAACATGCGGCATGCAAACAATTCTTATTGCTGATAATCGTCTCATGTTGTTTACTTTATATCTATAATATGCAAGTTTTTCTTCGGCTTTTTCTGGATTTTTTAGTTTGATTGAAACAACATTTGTCTCTGGTTTAGTAAGGATCTCTAAACCAATATCATTTACTTTTTCAACTAAAAATTTTGTATTATGTAAACATTTTTTAACAATTTTTTTATATCCCTCAAAACCCAAATATTTTGAAACAGCGTAAGCAGCAACTACTGCACCACCAGGTCTAGTACCAAGAAGATTTGATTGTTTTATTGTACTTATATAAGGAGTTTTCACACTTATTTTCTCTAAATATTTTTTATCTTTGACAACAAGACTACCAATTGGTATAACTGAGCACCCCATTTTATGTGCATCAATTGAAATAGTGTTTACTCCTTTGAGTCTAAAATCAAATAGATTAACATCATAACCGAGTTTTTCCATAAAAGGAATGATATATCCTCCAAAAGCTGCATCAACATGCAAAAAAACATTTTTTTCATTACAAATATTGCTGATTTCTTTTATATTATCAATTGATCCAGTTTCAGTAGAACCTGCAATAGCAACTACTGCACAAGTGTTTTTATCAATTTTTTCCTTAAGATCTTCAATATCTGTCTGAAAATTTTTATTTATTTTTATAGGTTTAATTTTTATATCCATCAAGGTTTCAATTTTCTTAAAAGAAAAATGTGCACTCTCTGGAACAATTATTTCTTTTTTTTGTGATATGTTTTTTGCTATCCACATTGCTGTGATGTTACTTTCTGTTCCACCGCTTCCGTTTACTGCATAAGATCTATTTTGGGAATGTAATAGTTTTTTTAAAAAATCTATATATTTTTCTTCGATTTGTCTAGTTCCAGGAAATAACTTTGGATCGCCTAGGTTTGTTTCAATGAAATTTATATATGCTTTTTTAGCAATTTCATGGGGTTCAGTACACATTGAACCTAGGATATTTTCTTCTTTGAACTGATAGTCTTTTTTTTTATATTGATCTAATTCTTTAATTGCCTTTTCAAATTTTTTTTTCATCTCAAAATCCTAATAACAAACCCTATACAAAAAACATTTCGGTAAAAAAAGATTTTTATGAATTTTTTTAAAAATATTTTAATGTCTTATTTAATTTTTTACAGAATGTTTTAATATATGTTATTGTATTTTGATTACATGATGGATAAACAAAATAATACTCAGGGAGAGGAAGTTACATCTTTTCTGAAACTACCAGTATATACTAGAGAAGGTAAATATATTGGAAATGTTAGGAACGTTTTTCTGGATATGGCTGATAAAAAGGTCAGTAGTATTCTTGTTTCAAATACAAATCCTTCACTTGTAGAAGGTACTGTTGATGTAGCTGTTCCATATCGATGGGTCAATTCTGTTGGAGATATTGTAATACTATCATATTTTCCGGATAGAGTAACAACCCGTAAAAAAGAAGAAAAAAAAGATGAAGAAGAATCTGAATCAGATATCGATGTAATTGAGTAAGTAAGAAATTTTACTTCAATATCTTCATTTAATAATATTTTACTTTAGTTTATTTTCTAAAATAAAACAGTTTGAAACAATGCCTTTCAATAAATTTTTTTTTAAACAGATATTTTGTCAATATTTTAATAAGGAATTAAAAACAAATGGTTATGAGGTGTAAAAAATGAATAAAAAGAACAATTTTATAAAATTATTTTATTGGAAAGTATTTTATATAATGAAAGATATATATAAGTATAGTAAGAAGATTGTATGTATAAAAATAAGAATTGTACAACAATCTTTATATATGGGGAAACCTAAATATATATTGAAAATATAATAATTGGTGATAAAAAATGAA
>CAYYOO010000115.1:0-3995 GCA_964473335.1 uncultured Thermoplasmatales archaeon | reverse complement strand
GAACCAATGGCAGATTTTATCATTGTTATCCAACTTGTAATTGGTGCTCTTCTTGTATTTTTTATGGATGAGCTAATATCAAAATGGGGTATTGGTTCAGGTATTTCACTTTTTATTGCAGCAGGTGTCTCACAAGCAATTTTTACGGGTTTATTTAACTGGTTGCCTGTTACCCCTGGAGAGGCGATTGCTACAACTAATCCACCAGCCGGTGTCATTCCAGGTACATTATATTTAGGTAGTCGATATAATTTAGGGGAGCTTGTTAATGGAGGTTATCAACAGATATTTTTAGGGGGGCAGAACTATTCAAATGCAATCGTGCCACTTATTGGCACGGTTATTGTGTTTTTAATTGTTGTATATGCTGAGTCAAGCAGAATAGAGCTACCTTTAGCACATGGAAAAGTGCGTGGAGCAAGGGGAAGATACCCCATCCGTTTGATATATGCATCTAACATTCCTGTAATTTTAATGTCAGCTTTACTTGCAAATATAAACATGTTTGCAATGCTTTTATGGAGATCAAATATCCCACTTCTAGGAAACCAGTGGTGGCTCGGGACATATAATTTTCAGGCAGGTTCCACTCAAGCTGTAGCCGGTGGTGCATGGTATCTATCAAGTCCGGGAGGAGTCAACAACTGGCTTATGCCGATTCTTGCTGGAGGTGCAGGTGGACATAATGCAATACAATATGCACTGAAGGTCATAATTTATATGTCTGTTCTGATAATCGGTTCAATTCTTTTTGCTAAATTTTGGATCGAAACTACAAACATGGGACCGCGCGATGTAGCAAGACAAATTCAAAGCAGCGGCATGCAGATACCAGGTTTTAGAAGAGACCCAAGAGTATTAAGAAAAGTACTTGAAAGATATATTCCGGTTGTGACTGTGATAGGTGGATTTGCAGTAGGGGCCCTTGCGGGCTTTGCAGATATGATAGGAACAGTTGGTAATGCAAGTGGTACAGGACTTCTTCTAACTGTAGGTATATTGATCAGGCTCTATGAGGATATTGCAAAAGAACAAGCAATGGAGATGCATCCAGTGCTACGTGGCTTCTTTGGTAACGAATAAATATAGGCTTGGTGGTAAATTATCGGAGTTATAGTTGTTACAGGAATACCCGGTGTAGGAAAAACAACTGTTATGAAAAAAGCTTCTGAAGGATTTGATATAAAGTTTGTGACTTTTGGAACAATTATGGTAGAGATTGCAAAAGAACTAGGATATGTCAAAGATAGAGACGATATGAGAAAATTGACTCTTCCACAGCAAAAAGAATTACAAGTCAAATCCGCTGAAAAAGTAGCATCCATGGGAAATGTGATACTTGATACACACTGCACAATAAAAACACAACAAGGTTACATGCCAGGTCTACCTGAATGGGTCATATCTAGATTAAAACCACAGTCAATAGTTTTAGTTGAAGCTGATCCTGAAGAAATATACAACAGAAGAAAAAGTGATGAATCAAGAAACAGAGATCCTGATACAATAGATGAAATAAATGAACATCAGATGATGAATAGAGCAGCTTCAATGGCGTATAGTGCTAACAGTGGTGCTACAGTTAAGATAATATTTAATCATGACAACAAACTAGATGATGCTGTAAAAAAGGCAATTCCAGTATTAAATTAAATATACTACCACCCTATTTAGGGAAAAAAGGTTTGAATGAAAATGTTTAGAAAAACTGATAACAAAGCACAAGGAAATATGCTTCTATATCTAATGTTATTTATTCTTGTAATGTTTATATTCACTACAACGGGATTAGCAAACACACTAGGCGTAATTGTAGGATCGGGGCTTGAACCAATCATAGGTTTTGGTGGAAAATATCCAATTATAACACTATTTTTAGCAGGGCTTATTGTTGTAACACTATCATCTTCACTTACCAATTTCTTCACAGACTGGATAGAGATGGGTAAATCCCAGGAAGTAACAAAGGCCTTTCAAAAAGAAATAAACAATGCAAGAAAAGAAGGAAACACAAACAAAGTAAATAAACTTATGAAGATGCAGCCTGAGATAATGAAGAAACAAAC
Source organism: uncultured Thermoplasmatales archaeon (assembly GCA_964473335.1). Lineage (GTDB taxonomy): Archaea > Thermoplasmatota > E2 > DHVEG-1 > DHVEG-1 > CAYZTD01. Next base: position 1,929 of record CAYYOO010000115.1, on the reverse strand, counting down.
AGAAGCCTCTGGCGGCATGATGAAACCAATGATATTCTTGATAATATTTATCTGGCCTATTTTTATATGGCTTAGATCGTTTCTTGCAGGGCTTCCACATCATTTTTTTACAGTTCCCTGGGCTGAAAACGTATCATTTTTCTATAAACCATTTTTAATGCAGGCATGGCTGTGGATCTATCTAGTTTTTTCAATGGTCGTAGGCCAAGTAATTAGACAAGGTTTTAAGTATATCAGCTGGAGTAAACAGTGGAAAAACATAAAAAAGAGCATTATTCCAAGTGGACTTGGAAAATAAAAATATTTTTTATTTGGTTTATATGACAACTATAACCATAAGTGGAACACCTGGAAGCGGTAAATCAACAGTTGCAGAGAAACTAAAGAAAAAAACAGGTCTAAAATATATTTACTCTGGAGAGATTTTTAGAAAAACAGCTAAAGAACACAATATGACACTAGAAGAATTTGGAAAATACTGTGAAGGAAACAGTGATATCGATAAAGAACTTGATAAAAAACAAATAAAAATTCTAAAAAATAATGATAATATAATTTTAGAAGGAAGACTAGCTGGATGGCTTGCACACAAAAATAATATTAATTCAATCAAGGTCTTTTTGGATGCAGATATAGATGTTAGAACAAAGAGAATAATCAAAAGAGAAGAAGGCTCTTTTGAAAAAAGAAAAAAAGAAATAGAAAAAAGAGAGAAAAGCGAGAAAAAAAGATATAAAAACTATTACGGAATCGATCTTGATGACACATCAATATATGATATTGTCGTTGACAGTGTAGATAAAACCCCAGATGAAATTGTTGATTTGATAATTTCAAAAATGTGAATTAAAAATGAAAAAAAACAATCTGCCATTTGATAAAAAACAAAAAAGACTTGTTTTAAAAAAAGGTAAAATCAATTCTAATTTTGGTAAAAAACCAAAGGAAAGAACAGTTGAGGAACTATTAAAAAATTCTTTTATAAATATTGATAAACCAAAGGGTCCAACTTCACATCAAGTTGATGCCTGGATTAAAAAGATACTTGATACAAAAAAAATCGGTCACAGTGGAACACTTGACCCTAATGCAACAGGTGTTCTTCCTATAGGTGTTGGTTCAGCTACAAAAATTTTACAATTTTTACTACCCTCTGGTAAAGAATACATATCTTTAATAAAAATACATAAGGATGTAAGTGAAGAAAAGATAAAAGAAGTGTGTGAAAAATTTGTTGGAAAGATAACTCAACTCCCGCCGGTTAGATCTGCTGTTAAAAGAAGGAAAAGAAAGCGCAGTATATACTATATTGATGTCCTTGATATAAAAGATAGAGAGTTTCTAATAAGAGTTGGATGTGAGTCAGGAACCTACATTAGAACTCTTGCAGTTGACATCGGTAAAAAACTAAAAACTGGTGCACATCTTTCTGATTTAAGGCGAAGTAGGGTTGGAAATATAAGTGAAAAAAATATTTTTTATCTACAGGACTTAAAAGACGCTTTTGTTTTTTATAAGGAAGATAAAGACGATAGTTTTTTGAAAGAAATATTAAGACCAGTAGAAGAAATGCTTGATTTTCTACCTAAAATTATAATCTCAGATAGTGCTGTTGATGCAATTTGTAATGGTGCTAATTTAATGAAACCTGGTATTGTTGAGATTGATACAGAAATAAAAAAGAACGATCTAGTTTTAATAGAAACGCTCAAAGGTGAAGCAGTAGCAGTTGCAAAAACTGTTCTATCAACTGAGGAGATCGTTCAAAATAAAAAAGGAGAATGTGCAATCCTTGAAAAAGTGATTATGAAAAAAGGAACATATCCTTCCATTTGGAAAAACTCTTAATAGCATCTTTTATTTACTGTTGAATACTTTTTTGCCGAGGTGGCACAGCCTGGTACTGCGCGAGCCTGGAAAGCTCGTGAG
>CAYYOO010000114.1:0-4161 GCA_964473335.1 uncultured Thermoplasmatales archaeon | reverse complement strand
GTTTTCATAATATCAATCTGTATTAAAACAATGAATTTAGTCTTTTTGAAAGAAACAAATTAACCTCTTTTAGCATTTCTTTGTTATCCCATTCATTAACAATCCGGCTGAGTTTTTCTTTATCTTCATCTTTAAGTATATTTACCCATCTGATAATATTTGGAACAGCTCTAGTAATATTATCAACAATTGTGATATCTGCAGTTCTAGAAGTTCTTGAAAGTGGATTTAAATCAATAGTAATAACCTTTTTACCCATGTTTTTAAGAGCCTTACATCTATCACCATCTTCAAGGGGAACAAGTATCACATCACAATCAAAGATACCTTCTTTATCACAAATCCCTCGGTTATGATCGAGTCCGGGGATTTTTGCATCACCTTTTAAGCCATATATTTTTTTTGCACCATGTCTTATAAGTTCATCTTTGAGAATTTTCATTCTTTCATTTGATCTATGAAATAGGTTAATCTCTAGTTTTGCATTAAGCAATTGAGATAGATGAATACACTCTTCAGCTGAGAGAGCAACAACATTTCCATTCAAAGAAATAACTGGATTCTTTGCTGAAATCAAAGAAGCTGCTGCAATCTTTTCAGAGTCATCAACAATAGAAATAGTTTTTTCACCAATTAAATAATCAAAAGCCTCACCTCGACCGTGAGCGATAAGACCTGTTTTGTGAATTATACCTTCATCTAAGGCCTTTGACATCTTCTCTCTAATCATAAGTGATTCATATCTTGGATGTGTTTTAGGGATATTACTCATAACATCTATCAAAAAATAGAATAACACGATACTTTAAAACACTTTTACAAAAAAAGATAGAAAAGTATGGAATTTATCCATACATATTTGGTTGAGGTGCCTGACTTGCAGAAACCATAGGCTTTGCCTGTTTATGGAACTTCTGAAGTTGTTTTTCAATACGCTCAGATTCCTCAAACAATGGTGTAACATTTATTTCAACGTTCATAATGCTAGCCATAACATTTATTGCTGCAGCTGCTGCACGTGCATCAGGATAGTTTGGATGTGCTTCAGCAAGAATAGAAACTACATCAAATTTTGCTTGTTTACCAAGATTTAAAAGAACACCAGATACTCCAGCGATAATACCATTTTTAAACTGAGGTATTTCCTTTGAAACTAATTTGTTACGAGCACTCTGAGTTGATGCAATAGCATATGCCTTAACATCATTATTGTTACCTTCATTTGATTTTCCTTCAACAACCATTCCCTCAGGTGAAATTAATAATTTACATTTTTTTTCATTTACCCATTTCATAATAACATTTGAAATAGAGTTTATAAGATGTGGTTTTGGTTTAAATTCAGATACAAAAACAACAATTTTCCCTGCTCCAGGGTGGTTACCAAAATATATTCTCACAGGTGAAAGAGGTTCACCAGTATGAACAACAGATAAAGCAGGAAAATGAGAAGAACTAATACATCCAATCTGCTTAAGATTCAAAGCATCAATCAAATAATTAGCTGCAATAGTACTAACAAGTCCAATAGAAGGAAAACCTGCTATGACTGTTGCGTCAGTCAAATCAATCTCTTCAAAGCTACAAATATCTACATCATCCATATGCATCACCATCCGTTTTAACCATAATAAGTTTTCTTACATTTAAAATTAATTATTGAAAAACCACAAATTTTATCCCTTGACAACTCCAAGAGGTACCAATCTTGCTACTTTTTTTGAAATACCTGCATTATGAGCAACATCTACTATCTCTCTAATATTTTTATAAGCACCAGATGCCTCTTCTGCTGCAACCTTGAAACTTGCAGGATGAACATAAATACCTCTATTACTAAGTTCAGATACAATGTCTTCACCGCGCCATTTCTTTGTTGCCTTTCTTCTTGACATGACTCTTCCAGCCCCGTGACATGTTGATCCAAAAGAGATCTCCTCAGCTTTTTTTGTACCACATAAAAGATAGCTTTCAGTTCCCATATCACCAGGTATCAGAACAGGTTGACCTATATCCCTATATTTGGATGGTACTTCTTTTCTATCTGGTCCAAAAGACCGAGTTGCCCCTTTTCTATGGATAAAAACCTGTTTTTTACTTCCATCAACAATATGTTCTTCGAATTTACCAATATTGTGACAAACATCATAGACGATATTCATATCCATGTTTTCTGAAGAATCATCAAATATTTTTTCAAAAGACTCACGCACCCAATGAACAATAAGTTGGCGATTAGCCCAAGCAAAGTTTGCAGCACAGGCCATTGCTTTAAGATAATTGTCGCCTTCACTTGAATTTATTGGAGCACAAGCAAGCTGCCTATCTGGAAGATCTATATTGTATTTTTTTACAGCTTTTTCTAAAACCCTTAAATGATCTGTACATACTTGATGGCCAAAGCCACGTGAACCAGTATGAATCATAACCATAATTTGTCCTTCTTTTTCAACACCAAAACTTTTAGCTGTATCCTTATCAATAACTTCAGCTACTTTTTGTATCTCTAAAAAATGGTTACCAGCACCAAGAGATCCCACCTGTGAAAGACCTCTTTTAATGGCTCTATCTGAAACTTTTGATGTATCAGCAAAATCAAGACACCCGTTTTCCTCTAAAAAATTAGGGTCCTTATCCCATCCATATCCTTTTTCAACAGTAGCCTTAGCACCTTTATCAAGGATATCTAAAAGCTCATTTTTATTGAATTTTGTTCTAGATTTAGAGCCAAGACCTGATGGAACATTTTTAAACATTTTATCTACAAGAGCTTTAATTGTATCTTTTTTAATTTTGTCAACAGAAAGATTTGTTTTAACAAGTCTGATTCCGCAGTTGATATCAAAACCAATCGCACCGGGAGAGATAACGCCTATCTCGGGATCTATTGCGGCAACACCACCAATTGGAAAACCATATCCCCAATGTATGTCGGGCATAGCTAATCCTTTTCCGACAATACCAGGTAAAGTAGTGATATTTGCTGCCTGCTCTAGTGCATCATCTGATTTAACAGAGGGTATCATCTTTTCGCTTGCAAAAATTACAGCCTCTGTCCTCATCTTTAGATTATTGTTTTTACCAGTGTAAGTTTTTGGTATTTCATATCTATATTCGTCGATTTTATTAATTGGTCCTTCCCAAGTCATAGAATTCTATCAAAAGAATAAAGATATAAAAAACCTTTTGTGAAAAAAATTATTTTTTCTTTTTTAGGTATGGTACACCTGTTTTTTTGTTTTCCTTTACAATATAGCCATTAGGGATATTAATTGGTTTTCCGTCTTTTGGTTTTTTCTTACTAAAAAAACGTATTTTTCTTTTATTTCCTTTCTTTGTCTTAGTTTCTTTTAGATATAAATTATAATCTTTATATGAGTACTTTGGTTCTTCTCCTTTGAGATCTCCTTCAAAACTCTCCCATTCCTCATCTGTGTCATCAACTTCCTCTTTTGTTTCAGTTTCTTTTATTTCTTTTTTTATCTTTTTTGCTGTCTTTCTTTTTATTCCCTTTATTTTAATAAGATCCTTAATTGTTGTGTTTTTAAGTTTTTCAACGGAATCAATATCATTTTTAAGTAGAAGTTTTTCTATTTTTTTATTAATTGAAGGTATACTCTTAAAAACATCTTTACTATCTGATTCTTCAGATTGTATCTCTTTATCTTCTTCAATAAAAAATTCTTCTTCAGGTATTTCTTCAGTTTCTTTGTGATTTTTTATTTTTTCCTCAATTATTTTTGCTTCATCTTTTTCATCATCATTTATTAGATAACTTGAAAAATTTTTTTCTGAAGATTTTTTATCACTTTCTTTTTCTTTAAAAATTCTATTTATTTCTTTTTTAATTTTTATTGCCTGCAGCCATTTTATACTGTCAATTTTTGATAGCTCTAAAAATGATGCAACTCTTACAGACTCGATGTTTTTATATCCATGATCATATAGCAATACTGCTGTTTTTTCATCGATACTTTCAATTTCAGAGAAAGGTTGATTTTTTTCACTTTCTTCAAGAGCTTCACCTGTTATAAATTCTTCAGGTTCTTCTAATTCTTCTATTTCTTCTTCAATATCAGGTATGGCTAGTTCATCTATTGTTTCCCAATCTGTGTTTTCTTCAATTTCTTCAACAATTTTTTTAGCTTTCTTCTTATCAAT
>CAYYOO010000113.1:0-4164 GCA_964473335.1 uncultured Thermoplasmatales archaeon | reverse complement strand
TGTCGGGGGCGGGATCTGAACCCGCGACCTCCTGATATCTTAACGCCATAAGGCAGTTTTTTTCGAACCCTTAAAGCTACGCTTATGAGTCAGGCGCTCTAACCAGGCTGAGCCACCCCGACAAATCTTAAGTTAGCTGAATAGAAACCTTATTTATAAAAACTTTGTCTTGGAGAGAAAGTTTTAGCTATATTTGCACGGTCATAATCTTTTGGAAAAGAAAATCAAAGTTATTTCTTTGATTTTTTTTGTTTTGTAACTAATATCGAGAATGTAACTAATAAAAACAAAATTATCGAAAATAAGATTACAACCCAACTCGGGACTTCCAAATTATAATAATTTAATATAAATAACAGTGAAGCTGCAAATATTAGAGTAATTGCAAAACCCCAAAGTATTGTTCCTACTATAACTGATTCTTTATCTGTTCGAATTACGCCCCATAGATTAGACATTATATCAAGTTGATAATATTTTACATAATATTAACACTTTTGATGTTTTCAGAATTTTGGAATATCTAGTTTATAAAGGGGTTAAAGGTTTAATATTAAAATCTTAATTTATAAAAACTTTCCAAAAATTTCCTACTTTTAACTTATTTCCAATCTTTTCTTTGATCTTAAAAAAATTGTTTTAAGAGAATTGTCTTTTGCCCTTTTTCTTAGTTCTTTATCATTTGTAAAAACTATTCCATCTAAATCCAAAGCAACCTTTAAAACATCATCATCTGCCTTACCACCTGTTTTAATCTCATCATATTTTCTTACAAGACCTAAGGCAGGTTTAGCTAGTCTTTTTTTCCTACCTTTACCCTTTTTTGATAGAAAAATCAGTTCCCCAACTACAGTACTTGGTACAACTATCTTATATTCACCTAAAATTTTAGTTAATTCATCTTCAATGTCTACTAAAAACTCAAAAGGGGTCATAGCTGCACTAGTGTCAAGGACAACTATGGGTCTAGCTCTATTTCTCCGTATCCTATCAGATGCCATCTTCCATCTATCCTTCTACTAATGGCTATTCTTTGTCCAACTTGAGCGCAAACCGGAAGTTTAAGTTTTACACCGATCTTTTCACCTTGAAACTCTGAAACAATCCCAACAGTTGTAGCAGTACCAATTGTAAGCATAAGAGGTTCATTTGTCTTAATTGGATCAACATTTTTTTCTTCAATTGTACCAACTACTCTTTTAAGAAGTGTGATCGATAAAAAGAACTTCTCCATTGTATCAGGTAGATTATCCTTTGTACCTATTACTTTTCCAGAAAAAGAATCAGATTTGGTTCTCGAGGGATCTAGCATCGTACCTATCGCAATTAGCCCACCAGGTGTTGCCTCATTAACTGATTTTCCACCTGTAAATAGTGAATCAACCTTTGTAGTGATCTTTTCCATTTGTTCTCTACCTTCAACCTCGATTTTTCTACCAGGGCCGACCTCTATTTCATCACCTTTCTTTAAAACTCCTTGAATAAGTGATCCACCAATAACTCCTCCTTTAAGCTTTTTAGGCCTAGTACCGGGTTTATTTATATCAAAACTTCTGGCAGTATACATAAGAGGTGTTTTTTCTAAATCGTGATCAGGAGTTGGAATTTTATCCTCCATTGCTTTTATTAAAAAATCCATGTTAATATCTTGATGTGCACTAACTGGAATGATTGGTGCACCTTCAGCTGAGGTTCCTTTAACAAAATCAAGAATCTGTTTATAGTTATCACGTGCTTCTTTTTCACTTACTAAATCGATTTTATTTTGGACAATTACAATATTTTTTATTCCTGAGATATCAAGAGCTGTTAGGTGTTCTTTAGTTTGTGGTTGAGGGCATTTTTCATTTGCAGCAATCACAAGGACTGCACCATCCATAATTGCAGCACCAGATAACATTATTGCCATTAATGTCTCATGACCCGGGGCATCTACAAATGATACCACTCTCAAAGGTTCTGTTGCACTACTGCAATTAGGGCATTTCTTATTTATTGTATAACATTTAGGCTCATCACAACTTGGACATTTATAAAAAGCAGCATCAGCATAACCTAATTTTATTGATATTCCTTTTTTTAGTTCTTCAGAATGCTCATCAGCCCATTTACCTGTAAGACGCTGGGTAAGAGTAGTTTTACCATGATCAACATGACCGATCATGCCTATATTTATCTCAGGCTGTTTTGGTAAACTCATTCTTTGTCCTCTTTATCTTCTTTATTTTCCTCTTTCTTTTTTTCTTCAGTTTTTATTAGATCGCTAATTGGTTTTGAGCTGTATTTTTTAACCTTCATATTTATTTGTACGATATCTGGGTTAACCATGTTTCCTCGTACTGTTTTTTTAGTTCTTTTGCCTTTTTCATCAGGTCTATATCCCTTACTTTTACTAAGTAAAAGCCTTCTTCTACTTATACCGGGTAAATCTTTTCTCATTGTGACGCCATCTCTATCTGAACCACCCGTGATCTCAAGTTTGTAACCAGGAAGTTCAATAAAGATACCATCTACTTCATCTCCAATTTTTTTACCAATGAGAGAGTTAGCATGATGGCCACTGACTTGTACCTGATGAGATTTGCCGTTTTTTGTATCATTTATTACTACTTTGAATTCAACCATTTTTAGTTTTCTCCATTTAAATTATTTTATTCTAAACTTTTTTCCTGGTAACAGGATTATGTTTTAATAGTTTATTGGTTAAATAATATTAATATAAAAATATTGTCCAAAAAAACTGTTCAAAATTTTTGGTAAATTATTTATACTATTTTTTTGTTGGTAGTGCTTACATTAGCATATCTGCTAATGGGGGAGAAAAAATGTCTGACTTTATTTGGTACTGGAGTAAAGGAAATAGTAAAGTGTATACTAAAGACACTGATGAAGCCGAAAGAGCAATGAAAAAAGGAATTCTAGTAATGGGCAAAAAGATTCGGCCAAATATTATAAAATACTGATATTTGGTCAAAAAATGATTTAGAGGGGGCTTATTTTTTAATCACAAGTTTTTTAGAGGACAATTATATTAGCACTTTTGGAATATGTCAGATTTAGACTACGATAAATTACTTAAAAGGGTTATTGAAAGTACTCCAAAAAAAGATGTCGCTGAGGACAGATTTAAAATTCCAAAGGCAGACGTTTTTTATGAAGGAAACACTACTGTAATTAGAAATTTTGATAAAATATCAAATGCTCTTAACAGACCGCAGGAACAGATTTTAAAATATCTTTTAGGAAATCTAGGTACAGCTGGAGAAATAAGTGGACAGAGAGTTATTTTCCAAGGTAAAATTCCTGCAAGAAACATTCAAGATAAACTTAAGGACTATGTTGATACCTTTGTTATCTGTTCAGAATGCAATAAACCTGATACCCATCTTGTTAAAAGAGGACGTACTACTCTTATTAGATGTGATGCATGTGGTGCATTTAGATCAGTGAAAGCACGAAAGAAAAAGGTTGTAAAAAGACCACAAGAAAGACTAAAAGAAGGAAATGTCTATGATCTTACAATTAAAGACATTGGCAGAAAAGGCGACGGTATTGCATATTTTGATAAATATATTATATATGTAAATGGAGCAGTTAAAGGGTCGCAAGTCAAAGTAAAAATCGAAAAAATTTCTGGAACTGTTGCATTCGGCCATATCGTCTAAACATGTTTTTTTCTACATATGCACCTGCATATACGGTTGCTTAAAAATTAGCGAAAATTATATAAACTTAAGCCCACATTCATACATTGTTTGTCAGACAAATGATGTCTGTTGTCGCTTATCCGACGTATATCGGACATAATAATGGCACAATAATGGCGTCATCTTGACAATGGCAGTTAAATGTGAGGAGAAAAATGGAGAAACAACGAATAACTTTAAGGCTACCCCAGCACGATATTCACTCTATCGACCTTTTTGTTAGAGCTGGAGAGTTTGCTACAAGATCAGAAGTTATTCGTCATGCTGTTAATGATTTTATTAAAAAACACGCTAACAGCATTATTGAAAAGGCTGAAAAAGTCAAAAAGGTCCAAGAGTTGGAACTTGCAGTTGAATCCATTGAGCCTTATATGAAAAAATAACTACCAATAACGATATAAAGGAGGGGATGGGATGCACCCCTTAACAGAAGGGCGCTCGGGGATGGGCGTCCTTC
>CAYYOO010000112.1:0-4166 GCA_964473335.1 uncultured Thermoplasmatales archaeon | reverse complement strand
ACAGAAAATGGTATATTACTTACTGAATAAGGGGTTTAATGCCTGTTAAAGATAAGATAGTTACTTGGTATATACAAAATATATTAATTCCAAAGAGAGAAATTATAGATAATCCTGGCTTCATTATTACTACATTTACTGAAGACAATCAAACTACTTATTTGAGAGATTTATTTTTACCCGAAGAATTATTTGTAATGATAGAAAATGAAATGATACGCATGTATGGTGAAACTGGTAAACAAACTTTATATTCTATAGGGAAAAAATTTAGTTATCAGTATGCAGGAATGTCTCGATTTCCAACTATAAACGATGTAAAAAAAGAAAAATTCGAGGAATTTGCCTATCTTTTTATCAGATTTATTGAAGGAACATATGCAAAAAAAGCTCAACATGAAATCGATATCGAAAATAAACTTTTTAAAATAACACTTGGAGATTATATAATATGCAGGAATAACGGCCATGGATATATTATGACAAGTGGAAGCAGTGCGGGAACATGGTCATATGAAATGCAAGATAAATCTATCGAAGGTTGCCAAGTTAAATGTCAAGGTAGAAATGACACAAATTGTTATGTGTTATGTGGCCCAGTAGATGAAATTAAAAAGCAATGTGAAGAAGTATTTATAGAAAAGGATCTTCAAAAAATTGAATATGACGAATCTTTCAGAGTATTAAATAAAATAAGGACTACTAATTATTCAAAAAATTCTCTAAAAGACTTATTAGACAATGGATTCTTAGAATACAAACGCGGGCGACTAACATATAATAAAAAAAGGTTTTTTTTATGTGACGCTCATCTATTATATATATTAGAAGAAGAGATTTCAAGACTAGACAAAGGTGAAGAGAACCTCTTTGATATTTGTTTTAACTATGGCAAAAAGTTGAGACAATTATACGGGGATGACGATTTTGAGAGATTCATAACTGACTTTTTTCCTGCACTAGGCTTTGGAGATATTTTTCTTCTTGAAAAAAACAAGTATAAAATTGGTGGATTGTTTTATCCATGGACTATTTTTTCTGAAAAATCAAAATATATCGTATTTAGAGGAATAATGTCAGGGTTATTATCGGATTCCTTAAAAGAAAAAGTTGAATTTAAAAATTTTGAAATAGATTTATCAGATTCATTGACTTTAACAATATATGAATAAAACTAATTTATATTTTTGAACGCACAAATTCATAAAAGATTTTTGGGAAATCTTTAATCAATCGTTTATAAAAATATAGGCCTGGAAGCTGATTATTCAAGGCATCATATAGAAAATTTGAAAATGTATTGCTCCTACCAGCAAGCCTCATTGATGAATTTAGCAAGAGAGGATTATAAAATAAATCTCTACTTTTAACACTACCCATCAATCTTTCACCATATTCTTCTCTCCACAATTTATCAAATAATTTTGGATTACCTTGAATTATAGATTCAGCAGCTAATTCTGCAGACCACAATGCATAAGTAATTCCTTCTCCACTAACTGAATCTACATGCCCAGCTGCATCACCAACCAATATCCAAGTATTATCTGCACAGGGATGATCATAAAAATCTAAATGTTTAACATTAGGTATTTTGGCACCCCACTTTTTTTGTATTGTAACATGAGGATAATGCTCTTTTACAAAATCTTCTAATAATTTTTTTGCGTTTTTTGAATTTGGCAAATCGACTCCAACGCCAATACTGAGATGGTCATGTCGAGGAAAACACCAGGCGTAACCTTGTTTATCTTTAAAAAATTCAATTTTTGATATCTCCTTTTTATTACTTATGGCATAGCAGCCATAACAAACTCCAAGGTTTTGTTTCGATATCGGTTTAAGAAGTTTTCTACGAACAACACTATCTACACCATCTGCCCCAATTATTATATCTGCATCATATTTATTCTTAGTAGTTTTTATTTTCCACCCATTGTCAATTTTTTTTATATCTACTACCCTCTCAGCTATTAATTTACAACCATTTTTAATTGCACTATCTAAAAGAAATTTATCTAAAGTTTTCCTAGAAACACCCCAAGAATACTTTTTTCCTTTTGTCATAACAGATATACCTTTTGAAGAAATTATTTCCATTTCTTTTTCCATGTATTTTTCTTCAGGGATTTCATTTAAAATTGGGAATTTTTCGATAGCCAATGTAGTTATTCCCCCACCACAAGGTTTTTCCCTAGGGTGAGAGTGATCAAAAATAATAGGATAAATTCCTTTTTTGGAAAGTAAGTACGCAAGATACGATCCAGCAGGCCCAGCACCAACTATAATAATTTTTTTAATAAGAGTCACCTATTTTTATTATCTTATTATTATTCTTATCAGGTATATAATATTTACCCAAGTAAGAGAAAACCTACGAGTAATAAGATTGGCCAATAATAAAACTCCCCATCCACCAATATAAAAGATATATTTGAAATATCTATATTTTTTGAGCGGCTTTTTTGAATATAATAAAATGAGTAAAAAAATATAATTCCTAATAGAAAAGCATAATCGGGCATAATTCCAAATGATATTCCTAATATTATTGGCATGATTGATATTAAATTAATTATTTGCAAAATATCTAAACATTTTTCTTTTCCTAGCAAAACAGGTATTGTTTTCAATCCTCTTTTTGAGTCTATTTCCATATCTTTAATATCAAAAAAGGTTGTTGTGATAATAATTCGTAAAAAAACAAAAAATGAAAAGATTAGCAATAATAAATCAAATTCATAAGAAATAAAAAATGCAGTAAATGGAACTATTAACACCCAAGAAATAGCAGTATATAATAGTTTTATACCTAGAATATCCTTAAAAAAATCTTTAATCCCTATAGAAAAAAATATTCCCATAATTAGAAGTATTGAGCCAAATGCAATACTTTGAAAATTTCCAAAGAAAAATAACAATATAAAATAACAGATTGCATATAGAAAAACAATAAAATTCCCGTAGTTATAGTATTTATTTAGATGATTTGATCTTTTATTCTCTGATAGGAGATCTATATCTAATTCTTTAAAATGATTATAATTGTAGATACATTTTGTTCCGAAGTATATAATCAATAAAAATTCCCATTTAATCGGATAATTAATTAAGAGAAAAGTTGAAAGAACTATTCCAATTGCTCCAATACCTAACCAATGACCGCCGTATATAAATTCACTCCAAAGGAAATCATTGTCTTTCATATTTGATAAATTCATTTACACAAATTAATAATTTACTTTATATCTTAAATAATTTATCTATATGTGAGGTATAAAAAAATTTCCAAGCAATATTACAAAAGGCCAGAAGAAATATTCTGCATCAACTACAACACTGGATAAATGTTGAATATTTGCATTTGATTTTTTTGCTTTATTTATATAATATATCCTGTAAAGACAAAAAACAAGTAAAGTTATTGCAATTGGTTGGATACTATTTATTAAAATTGCAATAAATAAGATAATAAAAGAGATTATATTTAAAATATTTAAAAAAGTTAAAAACTTGTATTTCCCAAAATATATTGGCAGTGTTTTTAGATTTTCTTTTTTATCTGACTTCATATCTTTTATATCACAAAAGCTAGTATCAACAATGAAATGTAAAAATACAAATACTAAAAAAACAATAAATGTCCAACTTATTATGTAGTTACAGTATAATGCTGTAAATATGATTAGCAAAGATAATGAAAGGGAAGTATAAAGATTTTTAAAACCAACGATTTTTTCAGTATATTTTTTGAATATATCTGCATATAAAATCCCACTTACAAATAGAAAGCTACCAAATAAAATACTAAGAATATTCCCATATATAAAGAGTATTGCAAAGAAAAAAGCCGAACATCCTATTAAAAAGGCATATCTTTGCTTTAGATTTTTTCTTATGTGATCTGATCTTTCAGAATTAGTATGATCATCTACATTAATTCCCCGATAATGATCATAATTATAGATACAATATGTTCCTAGATATGAAATTAATAAAAATTCCCAAGCAAGCGCCATATTAAAAAGCATCATTGTTACAAATGCTAATGAAGGAGCTAATAGTGATACTAAATGACCACCATATATAAATTCGTTCCATAGTTTGTTTCTAAATCCATTTAATTTTTTTATTAAAAATTCGGTAGAAAAACCGTTTATTTTTTG
>CAYYOO010000111.1:0-4189 GCA_964473335.1 uncultured Thermoplasmatales archaeon | reverse complement strand
GGTTATAGTCTATATATTTTCAGAAAAAAGAGTGAATTGATTTTAACAAGAACTATGCTCTATAGCATCATTTGGACATGCATTTACACATGCACAGCACTCGATACACTCGGCAACATTTTTACAAACTGCTTTTTCATTTACAAGTTCAAAAATATCAACCGGACAAGCGGTAACACACTCTCCTGCACCAGTACACTTATCATAGTCAACAATAATTTTTATTCCTTCTTCTTCAAATTCCTTTTTCATACTTACTTTTCCTCCGCCCTTAAGCAAATAGGATAAATGAAGAGTATATTAAAAAATTTTGCTTTTATATACCAATTTTTTCTTTAGCTAATTCTTTCAACTCAACTTTTCTAATTTTACCACTAGCAGTCAATGGAAACTCCTCAGTAAATAAAATATATTTAGGAACCTTAAACCTAGAAATTCCTTCTCTACAAAATGATTTAATCTCGTCTTCGGTGGCCAGCTCACCATTATTTAGTTGAATAAAAGCACAAACCTCTTCACCATATTTTTCACTTGGAACGCCAACAACTGCAACATCTTTGATTTTTGTATTCGTATAAAGATATTCTTCGATTTCCCGAGGATAAACATTCTCTCCACCGCGAATTATCATATCATCAATTCTACCAAGAATACTAAAATATCCATCATTATCCATAGTTGCCAAGTCCTTTGTGTGAAGCCAGCCATCCCGCACTGTTTCTTCAGTTTGTTTTGGCATTTTATAATAGCCTTTCATAATTCCATATCCTTTTGCTACTAATTCCCCCGGTTCATTAGGTGGTAAATCTTCACCCGTCTCAGGCGACACAATTTTAACATCAATCTCTGGAAGAGGCTTACCAACTGTCTCAACACGTTTTGCAACTGGATCGTGTCTTCTAGTTTGAGTAAGAACTGGTGATGCCTCAGTGAGACCATAAGCTATGGTAATTTCTTTCATATGCATCTTGCTCATGACATTGACCATAACCTCAATCGGGCAAGAGGATCCTGCCATTATACCGGTTCTAAGTGAGCTTAAATCATACTTTTTGAAATCAGGATTTTTAAGTTCAGAAATAAACATGGTAGGTACACCTTGAAGAGCAGAACATTTTTCTTTTTCTACAGCTTCCAAAACATCTTTAGGATCAAATATTTCAATTGGAATCATCGCTGAGCCATGAGTAACACAATTAAGAGTTGACAAAACACAACCAAAACAATGAAAGAACGGAACAGGTATACACATTCTGTCTTTTTCAGTCATTCCCATAACTTCACCAACATAAAAAGCATTATTTACAATGTTGTAATGAGTAAGCATCACACCTTTTGGAAAACCAGTTGTACCAGATGTATACTGCATATTTATTACATCATATGGATCTAATGATTCTTGACGTTTTTTTAATTCTTCATCAGAGACGCCCTCACCAAGTTTAATTATCTCTTCAAAATTATACATTCCTTCTGGAGTTTTTTCACCAATAAAAATAATTTTACTTAGATATGGTAATTTCTCAGATTTAAAATTTCCTGGTTTGGTGTCCTTTAGCTCAGGTAAAACCTTGTAAACCATGTCAACGTAATTTACATCCTTAAAACCTTCAACCAAAAATAAACTAGTGGAATCAGATTGTTCCAGTAGATATTTAAGTTCGTGAGATTTATAATATGTATTAACTGTAACTAATACCGCACCAACTTTAGCAGAAGCAAATTGTAATAATACCCATTCCGGTACATTATAACCCCATACCGCAATATGGTCTCCTCTTTTTATTCCAATAGCCATAAGAGCCTTTGCAAGACCCTCACATTTATCTCTAAATTCTTGATAGCTCATTCTAAGATTTCTATTTACATAAACTAATGCGTCATTTTTCGGATATTTTTCTGCAATTTCATCTAAAACTTCGCCAATTGTCTTATTCAACATCGCCCTACCCCATAAAAATTTCTGTTTATTTATCAAATAATATTTAAGTATCTACAAGAGTCGTCAAACGACGTAATAAGTAAATTATCTAATAAAATTTACTAAATAAATAATCTAAAATAAGTAGCTTAAGAAAACTTAAACACAAGAAAAATATACTCAGTTTCTAATGAAATATGTATCTGGAAAAATTCTAACAGAGGAAGGTTTTATAGAGGGATACATAGGTTTTGAAAGAAGAAAGATAAAAGAAAAGAATAAAGGAAATCCTCCAAAAAAACCAATATCAAATGGTTTGATAGTTCCAAGTTTTATAAATTTCCACACCCATATTGGAGATTCATTTATTAGAAATAAAGACCACAATTTACCAAGAGACATAGAGAAACTTGTAGCACCTCCAGATGGATTAAAACATAAATTTTTGAAAAATGCAAATCAATTTGAGATAGTTGATGGAATGGAAGAATCAATTGATATAATGCTTAAAACAGGGACTAAATTCTTTTGTGATTTCAGAGAAAAAGGAATCATGGGGATATGTGAATTAAAAACTGCTCTAAGAGATTGGAAAATATCAAGTATTATTCTATCACGCCCAGAAAACTTGAGATATGACAAAAAAGAAATAGATTTAATTCTAAAAAATTCAGATGGGATAGGACTAAGCAGTATATCAGATTGGAACTTTAAGGACATCAAAAAGATAGCTGAAGATACAAAGAAAAAAAATAAAATATTTGCATTACACGCAAGCGAAAGAATTAGAGAGGATATAAACAAAATAATTGAGTTAAATCCTGATTTTCTAGTACATATGAATATGGCAGATGAACATGATTTAAAAAAAGTAAAAGAAAAAAATATCCCAATTGTTATATGTCCACGATCAAATGATTTTTTCAAAAAAAGACCTAATTATGAACTTCTTAAAAAAAATAATAATACTATCTTAATTGGAACAGATAATTGTATGATAAATGAGCCAAATATTATTGATGAAATCAAACTTATCAGAGAACAGACCAATGTTTTTTCACTTGATGAGTTGTTAAAAATGATTAGTATATCTCCGAGGAAAGTTTTAAATCCAAGAGCTGATATTCTCTGTCTCAACTCGCCTGCAGATTTAGTGGTTCTTGACGAGAAATCTTTAAAAGTTTTATATGTAACAACAGGTGGGCCTATAAGAGGGGTTAATCATGAAAATTGAGGAAGTAATGTCAAAAGATTTAATCTACGCTAAAGTACCAGGTACTGTCAAAGATGCTTTAAGTGTTCTTGCAAAGCATAATGTTTCTGGAATGCCAATACTTAAAAAAGATACAAATAGAGTTGCAGGAGTTCTGACAAGAAGCGATATTTTCAAAAATCCAGATGAAGATCAACTTGCATTAATTATGACTGATGAATTTCACTCAATTAACCAAGATGAAGATGTCAAAAAGGCTGCAGAACTACTATATAAATATAGAATCCACGGTTTACCAGTCATAGATAATAGACAAAATCTTGTTGGCATCATAAGTCCCACAGATATATTAAGAAAACTTGGTCAAGATATTGATGATACAATCGAGAACTATTACACAAAGCTTGTAGTTCCAGTATATGAAGAAACACCTGTCAATATCTTAATGGAAATAATCAATATCACAAATGAAAACGCATTACCTGTTCTAAATGATGAAAGAAAACTGTCAGGTATTGTTACTGATGGTGATCTATTTAAACTCAGTCACATCAGAGAAAGTGTTGACACAACTGCCATGGGCATGGGTGGAGATGAAGATGAATGGACCTGGGAAGGAATCCGCGATACAGTAAGGCTTCATTATTCAACCTCTGAAGTATCTCTTCCACCTGTTCCAGTAAAAGAGATAATGGTTAAAGATGTACTCAGTGCTACAAGAAATACACCTGTTAAAGATGTTTCAAAGAAACTTGTAAAAAATAAAATCAGCCATATGCCTATTGTTGATTCTGAAAACAGATTAAAGGGTCTAGTTACAGATATTGATCTTATGGCCTGCATAATTTAAATTATATCAATCCATTCACTTTTTTATATTTAGACAAACTATTTGGAGAAAAATCTACCATGGCTCAAGATATCTATGATAATATAATGATGCTTGCAAAAAGACGTGGTTTTATTTATCCTTCATTTGAAATATACGGCGGCTCAGCTGGTTTTTATGATTATGGACCACTTGGAACTAGATTAAAACAAAATATTGAAAATCT
>CAYYOO010000110.1:0-4229 GCA_964473335.1 uncultured Thermoplasmatales archaeon | reverse complement strand
TCATCTATTTTGGCGTGGAAAAAAGCCCTCTTGCTGTATCTCTAATCTATGAAGTCGCAAAACAGAGCGCATGGATCCTTGATTTACTAATAGAAAATGTTACAGTTGGAAATCCTTCAACTTATGGAACTCCAATATTATCAAATGGAAAACATGTTGTAAACATTATTTTTGCTTGTACAGCTATCCAATCCTTTGTAATATTTGTAGGAATGATAATTGCCCTATCTAAAGTTGATATTAAAAGAAGAATAATAGGCCTGATAATAACTATTCTACCGGTCTATTTTTTAAATCTATTGAGAAATGCTATGGTTGCATATTTAACTTTTAATAATATTACTGATTTCAATGTTGCTCATAACTATATTGCAAAGGCAGGTTCCCTTGTTGCTTTAGTAATATTACTCTTAATTGTTGTAAAAATCATCCCTGAGATACTTGATGAAATTTATTGTCTTATTGACTTACACAAGCGTAATGGGCCCTTGGAAAAGTTTTTTAAAAAGATATGGGGTAAAAACTAATATGGATCTAGCAGAAGGTTCGCTGTCTTGGATATATAGTTCATTGTTTTCATCAATATTTTTTTTTGTTTTATCAGTACTTTTACTATATCATGATATTTCTTTTGTACTTTTACTTGCAGGAACTTTTCTTTTTATTTTAACACTGTTTTTTCTTATGTTTTTTAGAGATCCAGATAGAAAAACTGGAAAAGGAATTGTTTCACCTGCTGATGGGAAAATTAGAGATATTTATGAAGTTGAAGACGAGGATATCGGAAAAAGTGTTTGTATATCTATTTTTATGAATGTAAACAATGTACATGTTAACCGTATGCCCTTTGATGGGAAAATAAAGAAAATTGATCATATCTATGGATTGCACCTACCAGCTTTTAAAAAAGAATCAGAAAAAAATGAAAGAAATATACTTATTGTTGATTCAAAGATAGGTAAATTTAAAATTGTTCAAATAGCTGGAACCCTGGCAAGAAGGATTGTTTCTTATGTTGAAAAAGAAGACACAGTTAAAAAAGGAGAACGTATTGGAATTATTCGTCTTGGTTCAAGAGTTGATCTTTACTTACCTAAAAAAAATATTAAAAGAATTTGTGTTAAAAAGGAAAATAGAATAAAAGCAGGAGTTGACACAGTTGCAGAAATCAATGCTTAGGATTTTGTCTATTGCAGATTTTTTAAGTATTGCAAATGGAATTTTTGGTTTTTTTTCAATAATTATTTTATTTTCAGGTCTAATATCTGATTTAAACTTAAGAATTCATATCTCTTTTAGTTTAATTTTATTAGGTCTTCTTGCAGACGGTCTAGATGGTATTGTTGCAAGAAAATTTGGTAAAAGTGAAATCGGGGATTATCTTGAGTCCATGGCTGATGTAACAACCCTAGTTATTGCTCCATCTATATTTGTGTATTTTAGCTATATAAACCTAACAACTTTAAACTTATCACAAAACATATATCTAATGTTTGCCATTTTTTTGTTTGTTTTTTTTGGTTTTGTAAGACTTGCGTCTTTCAGCATTATGAAAGAAAAAAAAATATTTGTAGGTCTTCCAGCATCAGTTAGTACAATTATTATCCTTGTTTTAACATATGTAGAAATTGATTTTATATTGATCCTTCCAACAGTGATTATTATTGGTGCAGCAATGGCATCAAATATCACTTTTCCAAAACCTAATAAATATATAAATGGTGTAGCAACGTTTCTAATATTTATTAGCATCTTTTTTGCTTATTACTATAATTTTTTAGCGCTTTTTCTCCTAGGAGGAATTTTTATATATTCATTTATTGGGCCTTTTTTAAAAGAAATTTTTACAAAAAAACAACAAAAAGGTTTCTAAACAACAAATGCATTACATGTCGCTGTTATGGACGATATTCCAAAGATCGGTATAACCGGGATGCCCGGTGTTGGTAAAACTAGTACACTAGTAAAAATTATAAAATCCCTTGAAAACCATGGATATGTAGTTGGCGGTATAATCACTGAACCTGTTCTAAAGAAAAAAAATCGTATCGGTTTTTATGTTAAAAACTGGACCACTGGTGAAAAAGAAGTTTTTGCACACAAAGATTTTGATTTCAGAGAAAGCGTTGGTGATTATGGTGTTGATATTGAGGCACTTGATAAAATTGCTCTCCCTGCAATTGAAAAGGCTATAAATGACGAAAATGTAAATGTCATTATCATTGATGAAATAGGTAAAATGGAGATGCTCTCAGAAAAATTCTGTGACATGGTAATTGACGCTCTTGACTCTGATAAGCCAATTATGGTAACTCTTCACAAGAAATCACGTACTCCCCTTCTACAGGATGTAAGAAGACGTGATGATATGAGGATACTTGAAGTAACTCCAGTGAACAGAAATCTTCTACCCTATAAAATAGAAAAGATCATGGAAGAAAAACTACCTCCTTTATTCTAGGTATGAACAAAACTAATATTTTTAAAAAAATAACTGAAGGAAATACAGATATTTTTGTACATGTTAGTAAGGAAAAAAACAAAGGTCCTGGAAAGAAAATTAGTGGAACTAGTTTTTATAACCCTTCTATGGAATTGAATAGGGACCTATCAATTCTCTTTTTGCAGTGGTTTGTTGATAAAGCTAATTATCCCCTTAAGATTTTAGATGGTCTTTCTTCTTCTGGAATTCGCGGCGTTAGGATCGCAAAAGAAGTTGATGGAGATTTCACTGTCTTTTTAAATGACTGGAATAAAAACGCATATAGCTTAATCAAAAAAAACATTGGACATAATAATCTAAAAAACACAGTCTCATTAAATTCTAACCTTTATAAAGTTCTATATAAAGATAAGTTTGATTATATCGATATTGATCCCTTTGGAAGCCCTGTTTATTTTTTTGATTCAGCAGTTAGAAGCATCAAGCATAACGGTGTTGTTTCTTTTACTGCAACTGATACGGCAACATTGTGTGGAGTGTATAAGAAGGTCTGTAGGAGGCGGTATAATGCAGAGTCTTTTCATGGTGTTTCTATGAAAGAAGTTGGACTTAGAATTTTAATTTCAGCGTTTGCAAGAGCTGCAGCAAGATTCGATAAGGGAATTATGCCACTTATTTCCTATGCAACTGATCATTATTTTAGAAGTTATGTGCAAGTTTATGATAATGTAGGTTGTGCAAACGATACAATTTCAAAGATTAGAACAATTAAATCAGGTGAAAAAATAGGGGTCGAAGAGTCAAAAAAAGATTTAGGACCAGTTTGGATAGGGAAAATTCAGTACAAAAAAATCTTTAAAGATATTAGATCAATTATTGGAACAAAAAAACTTGATAGAAAAGTAAATATCTTGAAACTAATAGATTTACTTGAAGAAGAAGCAGATATGCCTATTTTTTATTATACAACTGATAGTATTGCATCAATTCTTAAAAAATCTCCACCCAAAAAAATTGATTTAATTAGTAATTTAGAAAAAGAGGGTTACAAAGCTTCTAGTACTCATTTTAATCAAATGGGATTTAGGACAAATGCTCCTTTTGATGTAATTGAGAAAATGTTTAAACAATAGTTTATATTACTTTTATGTATGAAAAAAACTAGAGTGGGAGTTTTAGCTTCAGGTGGCGGCACTGACCTGCAAAGTATTATTGATGCATCAGAAAAAGGAAAAATTCCTGCTGAGGTTGTTTTAGTTGTTTGTGACAGATGTGATGCCTTTTGTTTGAAAAGAGCTGAAAAACATAAGATTTCATCTTATTTTGTTAATCCTAAGAATAAGGATAGAACTGAAATCGATAAAGAAGTTGATAGAGTTCTTGAGGAGCACGGTGTTGATCTTGTAGTTGGTGCTGGTTTTATGAGAATTCTTACACCTAGTTTTGTAAAAAAATGGTATGGAAAATTAATTAATATTCATCCAGCTCTATTGCCTTCCTTTAAAGGAGCAGATGGACAAGGTGATGCTTTTAATTATGGTGTTAAAATATCTGGTTGCACAACACATTTCATGGATGAAAAAATGGATCATGGACCAATTATTCTTCAAGCAGCAGTAAAAGTAATGCCTGATGATGATAAAGATAGCCTAGCTAAAAGAATTCTTGAAGTAGAGCATCAAATACTTCCACGTACTGTTGATCTATTTACAAAAGGTGAACTAAAAATAATTGGAAGAAAAGTAGAAATAAATAATAAAGATAGCTGGATTGATAAGTACGAAAC
>CAYYOO010000109.1:0-4251 GCA_964473335.1 uncultured Thermoplasmatales archaeon | reverse complement strand
ACATTTGCTCTAACTAGAAACAATATTATAACTGGTTTATCCCAAGGTTTTAATTTATCTGTAATTCCTATGGGTTTATTATTTTCATTTCTTGGAATAGTTACAGGTTTTGCCTTTCATGAGATGTTTCATAAGTTTATGGCACAAAAACACGGCCTTTGGGCTGAATATAGAATGTTTCCCCAAGGTCTATTGTTGGCCTTAATATTAGGTTTATTTACTCCTTTTATCTTTGCAGCACCAGGTGCAGTAGTATTCAGAGGAGGATCTAGAAACTATGAAACAGGGCTTATTGCTATGGCAGGACCCCTTGCAAATATAATTGTTTCACTTGTGAGTTTATCATTATTTTTATTTGTATTCTTTGAAAACACTCTTCTTGGAGGTTTATTCGGTTTTATAGGCTTAATAAATGCCTTTCTTGCAACATTTAATCTACTTCCCTTTGGTCCACTTGATGGAGTGAAAATAATACGATGGAATGCTACTGTCTGGACTATAATGCTGATAATATCTGTATTTTTACTAATAACAATCATGCCAAGGTTTTCTTTTTCTTTTTGAAAATAAAAATTTATAAAAAATATTCAAGTTTTACTCTTAATTTTCTTTCTAATATAAAGACCAGCAACTAAAAATATGATTATAACAATAATTATCATAGAAATGGCAGAAAATAATCCATCTCCCTCAACGGAAACTCCTTTATTTTTAATTAAAAAGCTGATTGTTAAAGAATCACCTATCTGAGATGTGTCATATGCTCTTTTTGGTGTTACTTTTAATCTTAATATACCAACTTCATCAGTATATCCAAAATTTCTCGGTGGTTTAATAGAGAGTTGTGCTTTTTTAGAAGAGTTTTTTTCTATAATAATAGAATCTGTAACTGTTGCTTTCCAATCATTTGGTAGATTTTCCACTTCAAGGGTAACTATTGTTTTATCATTACCTAGATTTGAAATGTCTAGGGGAAAAATAGCGGTTTCATAAGGTTCTATCTCTTTTACATTTACTTCAGGTAAATTGACATCAATTATTGGATAATAAGAGGGGGTAAATGTGAGATTAAATACTTTTTCAAATACATTAAAATAAGATATTGCTGGTGGGCTTCTGATTTTAGCTTTAACTTGTATATACCCCTGTTCATAGGCAGGAGCATCATCATCAAGAATGATATACAAAGGAATTTTTCCTACAAATAGAGACGATAGATTTGCTATTGCTTGTGCATGTCTAAATGTTGCATGACACCAAGAAGGCATATCTAATATTTCTAAATCAATTTTTGCTTTTGAGTAAGCACCCTCAGGCGAATGTTTAGTTTGTGTAAACTCAAAATCCTTATAGTTTACATAATTCAAATATAAGCCTTCAGAAAATGAAAGGCCATGGTCAAATGAATATTCAAAAGTAACATTTAACTTTTTTAGGTCATCTCTAGGTATAATTGGATCTTTTTCATCAACTGTATCCCAATATAATGAAACCTGTTGATTTAATCGGATTATTGAATCTTTTGCTATAACGTTAGATGCAACGATAGGGGTGAATAAAAGTAAAACCAGAAATAAAACTAAAATAAATTTAAATTTTTTCATTATTTTTTGCCCCCCAATTTTTTACGAGCCTTTTCTTGTTCTCTTTTTATTTTTTTAAGAATCCTCTTTTTATTTATTTCACTCTTATCTGTTTTTGCCTTTAAGTTTTGTTTTTTCTTTTCTATCTTTTCTTCTTTCTTTTTCTCAGTTTCTTTAGGTTTTTTTTCTGTTTTTTCTTTTGATTCTTTTTTAGATTTATCCTTAGGAGACTCCTTTAATTTTTCTTTTTTCTTCTTAGGTTTTTTAACTTTTCTTTTTTCTTTAGTAAATTTTAGTTTTTCTTTTAGGTTTTTAAAAACTTTTTTTGAAGTTATTTTATATATATTAACTAAAATAAATATAACAAATAGCACTACTATAACAGAAAAGACCACCGATCCTAAAGTAACAGGTGAAATATATATTCCCTCTGTTTTTAAAATAATCAGTTTTTCAGATATAATATTACTAGGATCATCCAAAGAATATGCCTGGATTCTTATTCTATGTAATGTCCCATAATCTATAAGATTTGGTTCTGCTGCTATTCCTAATATAGTATCTTTTATTTCACCTGGTTTGAGTGTAATGTCAACTGGATCAATAAGAGTAATACCAGATCCTTTATTAGCTATCTTAAACCCAATTGTATCCTTATAATTTCCAAGATTTTCAATTCCTATACGTAATGGTTTAACTTGGTTTGGATTTATAGTTGTAACTTCGGGAGTTTCTATTTTTACGTTATGGTATGGTTTAACTTTTACTAAAATCTCAACATCTCTCATATTTTCATAATCAGGTTTACTTGTGACACCAGAAGTTTGCCCGAATTGAAGAGTATAAATTAGATTTAGGGGAAAGGGCATATCCCAAAAACTACCATATGATTGAACGGGCGACTGTTTTATTCTTAAAATACCGCTCTGAATTGCCTTATCTCCTATAGGCGGCGATGTTAATGTGAGAGTAACACTAACATTGTAATTTGCTTTAGTATTATCTTCATTAATTATAACTATATCAGGTGTAAAATCAATTAGCCAAGAATCAGTTCTATTTCCAGGAAATTGATCAACAATAAAAGAAAAAGATCTTGCTTTTATAAATGGTTGTAAACTAATATTATCAAAATTTGATGTTTTATATTCTTCAAGATTAACCTTTCCTATATTAAATGACACAGTCTCATTGTATCCAATCTCAATGGTAGGAGTATCTGTTCCAAAATCAATAGCTCCAAGAGAAAATGTTTGTTTATAAAAAGCTAAATAATACCCCAAAGACAGAATTGTGTTTTTTCTAGTATATGAAATAACATCTGAAGGGTTTTGTAATAGATAAGTAATAAAATTATTAAATTCTCCATCTTTAGGAAATGGGCTGTATGGTATCAAACCATCAGGTAATTCCTCTTTTTCTTGATAGGTTTGTTCTGAGTCTTCAGCATTAGCAATAGGGGTAAGGACATGAAGTAAAATAACAAATGATAAAAATAGTATACATAGATTAGTATATGGGTTTCTTTTTTTCTTTATATAAGTCCCCCCATTTAGTAATGATTTCATTTAAATTGGAGCTCAAATATTTTATAAAAGAAATTAAGATTTAATTTTTAAATCTTATTTCATTTTCTTTCTTCCATATTTGTAATAGTAAAATATGAAAAAGACAACAGCTAGCAGCACAATTATTGGAATTATTACATATTCAATTCCTATAAAAGAAACACCTCTGCTCTCAACTTGTACGGAGACAATTCGTCCTTCACCTCGAGTATTAGGATCTGTTGCTCTAGCAGGTACTACAGAAACTTGAATTGTTTCAGTGTCATAATGATATCCAAAACCTCTAGGCGCTTGTATTGTAAGTGGAACAGTTGCTTTTTCATTTACTTCAAGAGTTTTACTATCAGTTATTATCGCTGTCCAATCAGAAGGTACATTTTTTGGCGATAAGAAAACAGTTGTTCTTTCATTTCCTTGATTTTCAAGTTCAATCGGAAACACAGCTGTATCCATAGGACCTATAGTTTTTCTATTTGTAACAGGTTGTGCATCTACTAAAGGCAAATAAGTAGGTGAAAAGTGTAAAGAAAAAGTTTGGTCATAACCTTCCAGATCAGGAAATAGCAACTTTGAAATTGTATCTACTCTAGCTTCTATTGTTATTGATCCTAATTCAAAAGCTGGCGCATCTTCATTTACTGTAATTGTCATCATAACCTTCTTATCATCTGGTAAATCCTTACCTATGACAAAATTAAGATTATAAAAAGCTAAATTTATTTGTGCCCAATCTGGTTTATTAACTATCTCTAGATCTACACTTAATGCCGTACCATAATACATTGTTTTAGCCAAATTACTAAGCCAATTAGCATATCCTCCTGCCGATACATCATATGTTACCGTAATACTATATGTTTGAGGTGCTCCCTTTGGCACAATTACTGAACTGTCCTGAGTCCAATTAACATCAATTCTACTGCCGAGGTTAATAAAACCTAAGCCATTTTTTGCTTCTACAGTATTACTAGGAGCAATAAATGCAAACATACTTATAAATAATATACCCATTAAGAATGTAGCTTTAACTGTTTTAGACAATTTTTTCATTTTTTATCACCAATTATTATATTTTCAATATATATTTAGGTTTCCCCATA
>CAYYOO010000108.1:0-4338 GCA_964473335.1 uncultured Thermoplasmatales archaeon | reverse complement strand
CCTTGTGCTAGAATCCAACCAAAATAACCCATAAAAAATGTAAAAAAACCTGTTATGCTATATCCTAATATAACCTGAATGTAATTTTGTCCTCCCGTTATAAATAAGACAAAAATACCTACAGTGATAAATAGAAATATCAACAAAAAGACCCATCTTAAAGCATGGATAGTAATTTTTACTGTCTTACTTGGCAGTTCATCTAAATTTATTTTCTTATCAAAAAGCTTTGAAATATTGTTCTGATTGTATTTTCTCATATCTATGTTTCCCTCCTCAACACTCAAAATTATGTAATATAGAGCGATCCCGGTAAATTAATGATATGAATTTTAGATATAAAAAACTAGTTTGTATCTGATTATGCAGGTACAATGCAATTGCATATGCACTTAAATAACAACTTTTACAAAAAATTTAATAGTAAAATAATTGTTTAGTAAAATTAAAGGAGCATACATGCTAAACGATGGTGAGGAAGAAGATAACTTTAGATTTTATTTTACAAAAAAATCTGAAGATGAAATAAAACAAGAAATTTTAGATGAAGAATTTAAAAGAGTAGATTTAAAAAGAAAAAAGGATAAAATCCCAGCCAAGCCAAATAAAAAGAAAAGACCTTTTTTAAAAATAGGTTTTGTTGTTTTGATTGTTGGAGTTTTAGGTATTTTAATAGGTCAATCAGCCCCTTGGATGTTTATTAGCTATAATCCATCTGGTAATGAAGAATTATTTGAAGAAAGTTACTATCAAAATTTTGAAAGTAAAAATGCAAGCATAAATAATACCGTAGAAGCTTTTTTTGAAAAAAACAGTTCAAGATATCTAGGTCTTAATATCAATGATTTTTATAACACTCCAAAAATCACTACATATTTGTTTTATATATTGATAGGGCTAGGTATAATTTTTTCAATATTTTCAATATTAGACAAAAAGATACTTTTTCCAATTGAAGATCTTATCACCATACAAACAATTTACACTATTGTTCTTATACCAATTTTGATCTATATTGTTTTTATTCTTGTAAAATTTCTTGGCTCTAATATTCTAATGGCTACTAATTGCACATATTTAAGAGCAATTTTTCCAAATTTATATATTTTATATCCTGCCCCAATTATCCTATTATTTCTTTCTGCAGGTTTAATGAAAATATGTTTTACTATAGCTAAATCAAATTTTAAAGAAATTGAAAATTTAAACCAGGATTTTTCAAAATTTAAAACAAGCTTTAAATTGAAAGGAGGCAGGGCAAAGTGAAAAAAAATATCAACAATAGAATGAAAAATCTTTGTTTGATACTGCTGATATTGAGTATAACCTGTTTAATGCTTAATAGCATCCTTCCAATGTTCAAGGTAAATAATTATGGACCTAAAGATGAATCAATCTACTTTAATTTAGAGTCAGCAAAAAAGATTGCAGATGAAGAAGATAATGGCTTTAATAATGTAATTAATAGATTGCAAGATATTAATCTACTTTTGTGGACCGTTACAATTTTAATTATTCTTTCTTTCTTTGGAATAATATTTTATTCATCAAAAAAATATAAAAAATTTACTACAATTTTTATATATTTTGGTTTACCAGTTGTATTTTTAAATGGGCTAATATTTAGTTTATACCTATTTTTATTGATTTATGTTATAGACTCAATTCAAATATTTTTAGCTTATATTTTTGATCCTTTAAGATACTCCTATTTACCTGCTTTCATACTATTACTATTACTAATTTTTTCATTGGTCTATTTTGTTTTAATGATAAAGTTTATTTTGAATAGCCTAAAAAAACATAAAAAACAAGAAAAAATTAAAAAAGAAGAACCACAGAAAACAAAGAAGGATGATAAAGTTAAAAATTTAAAACTTGTCATATCTGATAAAAAAGATGAAAATACTAAAAAGGAAAGTGTAAATGACAAAGAAATTTTCAAGAAAAAAGAAGATGAAAAACCTGTTGAAGACATTAAAATAAAAGATACAGACAAAGACGATGAAGAAACTGATATAGAGAAAAAAGAAAAAGTAGATGATACTGAAATTACTGAAGATAAGCCTATTGACAAAACAGAAGAAAAAGAAAATATTGAAGAATCAAATGATAATGAAAAAGAAGGTGAATCAATAGAGGAAATAATCAAAAGAGAAAAACCTGATCAATCTATTGAATCAGCACTTGACAATGCAATAATGAAAAGAAAAAAGAATATGAAAATTGAAAAAAAGGAAAAAACCGAGAAATATAAAATAAAATGCCCGAAATGTAGTCATATATTTGAAATTGATAAGGTTGAAGGTAAAAACAAAATAAAATGCCCAGAATGTGGAGAAGAAGGTATCATAGAACTATAGATATTCTATTTATCTGCTACGATTCTTATTACATCACCGTCTTTTAGTTCATGATCAGAGCCTATGGTTCTTTGTGTTTTTGCATCTATTGCCCTAATGAAATTATTACCAATATCTGTATGTACTTTAAAAGCAAGATCCTTAGCTGTACTACCTTTTTTCATAAAATAAGCATCTGGAAGAACTCTTCCATTTTTATCAGTTAGATGAGTTTCATCCTCAACTGGATAAACAACAATTAAATCAAGCATTTCAACTGCTTTTTCAATACTTTTTTGAATGCCAGTTGATCCATATGTTTCTAAAACGTTTTTTCTTATGAATTCCAATGCTTTTATTTGTTTATCATTTAGATTTGAATTATCTAATATTTCAAAGTTATTATCACCTGGTTTATAATTTATAAGACCTTTATTTGCAGCATTTGATAACGCTAATTCAGACTCTGCACTAGTAAAAACAAGTGGATAGTCTCTTTTTTTGATTTCTGAGATTGTCGATTCAATATTTTCTTGAGCGCAATCTATCTTATTTAGTGCTATTAGCATTGGTTTACTTAATTTTCTTAATTCATCTGAAAAATTAAGTAAATCTACATCTGACCATTTAGAAGCCTTTCCAATATCTAGATTTAATATTCTTATTGCTCTGTGGATATGATCTTCATTTATGCCTAGACCTGTAAGTTGCTCTGAAAGCATTTTATCTATTTTTTTATTTTCAAGTTCACATTTTCTTGAGATATTATCCCAGCTTTTTTTTATTATACCGTCTAACCAATATGTTATCTCTTTTTCTAAAAAAATTACATCTTTTATTGGGTCATAGTCTTTATTTTTACAGACATTTCCCTCTTCATCAGTTGAACAGGATGCATCTACTATGTGAATCAATGCATCTGCCCTACGAAGATCATCTAAAAATTTATTTCCAAGGCCTTTACCTTTGAAAGCATCAGGAACAAGCCCTGCCACATCTATTGCTTCTATTGGAACAAAACGAGTTCCATCTATACATTCAGAATTATGGGGAGTACATCTTACTTTGAAGTGTTTACATGGACATGGCTTACCGACATACATTACTCCTCGATTAGCATCTATTGTAGTGAATGGATAGTTTGCAATTTCAGCATGGGCGTTTGTTGCTGCGTTAAAAAAAGTTGATTTACCGACATTTGGTTTTCCAACTATTCCAATCTGCATGCCCATTTTTTATTACTCCAACATATCTTCTACTTCATCTACAACATCTGCATTATTTTCAAATCGTTTAACCTTTTCATCGGATGTTGTTTTTTTATTATTTGTAAATGTAACTCCTTTTTTGGCAAGAAGTTCACCGTTTACATCTGCTTTTTTTGATAAGTATATCTTTTCTGCTTTTATATTCCCATGAATCTTTGATTTTTCTTCTATTTTTACATCTTTTTCTGATTCGATGTTTCCTTCTATTTTTGTTTTTTCACCACAAAAAACATCACCAGTTGATCTAAGGGTTCCTGTTATTATCGAGTCTTTATCAATAAACGCATTTCCTTTTATATCGTAGTTTCCAACTATCTTTGATTTTTTCCCTATATTTATATTGTACTCAACTTTTGATTTTTGTACACCTATTATTGAGTTATTTGGAATAAATAGAAAAGTTTCTGAAATTGGAATTGTGTCTCCCTCATTTTCCTCAATTTCTTCAAGTAATCTTTCGATTTCTTCGCTGTGCCCCATCTTTAAAAGTTGCATAAGATATATAAATATATATATCACCATTGGAATGGGGCTTCGAATATTTATCCAGCCTTTTGCCTCAAAACCATTGTCGATTTCAACACTGTCTCCGACATCCAAATCCCCATCAAGAGAAAGCTTACCTTTGACCTTTACTTTTTCACCAAAATAAACATTTCCGCCGCTTTTAATATTTCCACCAATACTAGAAAAAATATCAACACGGATATCTTTTGTAGATTCAAGAT
>CAYYOO010000107.1:0-4339 GCA_964473335.1 uncultured Thermoplasmatales archaeon | reverse complement strand
CAGTAGTTCCGAATGTAGGAGTAGAAAGAAGGGTTTTGTATAAAAAACTATCATAGGTTTAATTTTACAAGGTAAAGAACCTGTAAGTAATAGGGAGGAATATACTATTACTCCTTAAAATCAGCAAAAAAGAAAGGTACAATTCTATCCAAAACTAATAGAAAATTCTGAAAAAAAGACTGGGAGAAACTAATCGCTATCCTCCAGGATCAATATTGTATAAAATAGTTCCAAAATACTTGGATGTAATAAGATGATTTTCTTTTACACATCCAAACAAGGCAAGCCAAATCAAGATATCAGCTAAAAGCCAAAGATTATACAATAAAACTGAAAATAGGAAATAAAAAATCCGGATTTGATAATTCTTAGAAGTAGTTTTAGGTAAGAAGGATTGTTTCTTAACCCGATAACTCGTCTCTATACCCCAACGTTTACCATACAAAAGAAATAGTCTTTCAGCAAGATTTACATCGTTTTCATCAAATGTTTCATTTGTGGCAAATGCTTTTTTATTTCCATTCTCATCATCAACAATTACTACATTAAAAACACTGTTTTTCATCTCATAATCATTTATCACAACTGGTGATGGAATAATATCAAAGAGTTTTTTGATTCTTTTATTTGCAGAGCAGGGTATCAGGAATTTAAGTCTAAAATTTTTAAAAATATTAATAGAATTCGAATCGAAAAATCCACGGTCAGCATAAATCCTGTTTATCCTGATTCTTTGTTGAGAAAAACTGAGAAGTTTCTTCAAGATTTTCTCTTTTCTATCAAAAGGACCAACAGGTAGAGCAAGAAGTGTAAATCTTCTTCCAGATTCAACTATGTTGATAGTTGCAAACTTATAGCATTTAGTAGTTCCACGATCAGGTTTCTTTCCCATAACCATTGGACTTGATCTGTCTCCATAGAAATACCACTCTGTAAAATCAACTGCAACATCATATCGTTTATGAACATCTATGATGTTGGTTTGTTTTGCCATATTCCAAAGTAATTCAAAGAGAGTAAGATACATCTGCTGTATTTCTCTAAAATCACTGTAGTTTTTCAAATGATACAACAGTGTGTCAGCGTTAGGGAAAAGATTTGTTCTAATTTCGTTTAATGTTTTACTTCCATTTTCTGCAAAATCCCTTGTCATACCCATATGGATCATAAGATCTATGAACTGGTTTTTACTGTAAATCGTGTTATGATATAGATTGAGTTTAATAAAAGGAGACAAACGTTTTTTGAGAAGTTTGCATATTTCTTTGGTTTTATCATTTTTCTTGAGATACTGGTTTCTACGTTTTGTTTTCTTAATTGGCTTATTTGGTTCAAATGTTTTCAAATCAAGTATTATTCCAAATTTTTCAGAAATATTTTCTATTTTTCTTGCAGTGTATTTTATAAGTTTTTTTGTTCTTTTATCTATTATTCTGCATTGAAAATTGCTAATTGTTCTTTGATTTGGTGTTTTACTAAAACCCAAAGCATATTTTTCTTTAGGATGTTTTTTCAGATAGGCTACAAGTTCTGTTTGGAATCTTATTCCTTTTAATCTTTGAAATAAGAGAAGTCTCAGAAGTGATTCATAAGAGTATTCTATTGGCCGATAGTTTCTATTTTTTAGTAAGTTTATATTGAATTTTTTTAGGTAGTCAACTATCGTTATGTTTTTTTCTTGTTTGAATTGTTCGAATGTGTTATATATCTCCTTTTCAATTTTATTTTTGGAGATATTTTGTTTGCTTGGCGGCATGCAATTTTCTCCGAGCCATCGGGAGTTGCACCTCCCTTTGGCACACTTTTAATATATTACTATAAGTATATACTTTAAGTATATAAATATTACGTTAGATATAATACCATAGGTAACTTTAAATAGTCAAAAACACAATTAATGGTTCAATGGCTATAGAAGAAATCAAAGTTTTAAAATGCAAATGTGAACGATGTGGGCATAAATGGATCACTAGAACAAAAGATAAACCAAGAGTTTGTCCAAAATGTAAAAGCCCATACTGGGATATTCCAAGGAAAAAAACATAATCGAAAACATTATTAGATTGCTTTAAATTCTATCTTTTGAGGAGATGGGAAGAATATGCTAAAAAGAAAAAAATATATTTATGTTTTATTTCTAGGTTTTTTCTTAGTTTCAGTTGTCTTTGGAAAAACCATGCTAGCAAGTACTTTGGAATTTGAAGAAGGAAAGAAATACAGTTATGTTTGGGAGACACCTCCTGCTAGTTTTTCAACATCTTTTGATATTTTTATTACAGATGTAAACGAAGAGTATTGGCAGGGTATTGTTGCTTATGTTATATCTGAATCTGATTGTAGGCTGTATAGGTTTAAATTGTTAAAAGATGATCTAAATCTTTATACTACAGAACAGTTAGGCTCTGAAGAAGTCACGGGCAGTGGTTTTCAATGGAGTGAAATCACTCAAGATTCTTCAGAAAATCCAATAATTGAGCCATTGGTTTTTGCTCTTAATTCAAATCTTTATGATTTTAACATAACTGATCTTATTTCGCAGAAATCTCTTACAACTGTTTGGAGCGGGGAAGTGGAATCAAATCTTAGTTTAGAAGGTCCGGTAACATACGAGAGTTATGATTCATATAAGGTTACCTCTGAAACAAAAGCGGATGGTCAAACTCCTTCAACTACAACTACTTATTACATAAGTACTTCAAAACCGTATTTACTCATTTATCAAACAATCACAGTTGGATCAACTGCAGATTATACAACGATAAGTTTGGATAATGTTGAGGAAAAACCTTTTAGTGTTGAAAATTACGAGATTACAGAACCTGATTTAGATGATGAATATTTTCTAAATGCCTTTATCTATAAATATAAAGTAAATGATTTAACTGTGAAATTGGATGCGAGCCGATCCCGTAGCCTTGGCCCGAAAATTGTTAGCTATGAATGGGATTTCGGTGATGGCACCACAGGTACTGGCAAAATTGTTGAACATTCCTATTCTTCGGCTGGTTCATATAATGTAACTCTTACCATAACTGATGATTATGGTAAAACCGATTCAAAAACAATATCTCATACAATAAAATCGGAAGTTGCAAACGGTGAAGAGAATAATTCTTCACCCTCATCAACACCAGGTTTTGAAACACTAATAATTTTATTCTCTTTATTTATTGTTACATTGTGGAAGTTTAAGAAAAGTGACAATAATTGAATTTATTTGAAATTTGAGGAAAAGAAGATAATATGAATAAAAAAAGATATTTATCAATTATAATAATAGTGTTTTTATTTTTTATCTTTTTTTTAAATTTTGAAACAAAAGCACATAGTGAAAATGAAAATACATTAATTGCATCATATAGAACAGATCTGGTAGCTCATTTGACATTAGAATTTGATGCTCGGCGGTCTACACTTATGAGTGATGGAGAAATAGTCTCATATGAATGGGATTTCGGAGATGAAACTACAGGAACTGGTCAAAAGGTTGAACACAAATATTCTTCTGCTGGAACATATAATGTTTCCCTTACTGTCACTGATGAATTTGGGAATAAAGACACAGAAATAAGAGATTATACAGTATATGAAGATTTAAAAAAAGATGAAAATAATAACTCAGAATCATCAGATACACCTGGTTTTGAAATTATTATTTTATTTTGTGCTATAACAATACTACTATATTTGAAAAGAAAGAAATTTTAATATCACAATCAAAAATGACCTGTAAATTTTCTTACTTTTGAAAATACTTTTATATTTTGATTTTACCTCTTAAATGATGAGAAAAAAATATTCTAAGAAATTAATTAAAAAGATTAGAAAGGAAGTTCTCAGTGGTAAAACCAAGTATAGTGTTGCTAAAGAATTGAATGTTTGCGATAAAATGGTATATTATTATACCAAAGATATTCCTTCAAAAAGTCCTGGCAGAACAGAAATAAGAGGTAACACATTAAAAATTTTAAAGACTCTTCTTACAAATGGTTATATCAGGTCTAATAAGAATAATTTCAATAATCTAAGGACTCTTCAGAAGCATTTCAAAGTGATAAAAAGATCACAGATAGATGGAAAGAAAACTGTTTATTATCTTGAAGACAAAAATAAGAAAGCTTTAAAGTCTATTATAGAAAAAAAAGGATCTAAAGTCATCAGTTATCACAAACTTGCAAATATGTCAAATGTTTTTGATGTAAATCTATCTAAAAAGGAAAAACATAAGCTCATTGGTAGAAAAAAAGATAAATCTACTAGTAAAAAGCATAGTTCTAAAAAGGATTCTTCTCCAGGATGTGATGGTTTCCTTGGTAGATTTTTACATTCGGATGTACTG
>CAYYOO010000106.1:0-4464 GCA_964473335.1 uncultured Thermoplasmatales archaeon | reverse complement strand
CGTTGTTTTGGGTGCCCCGCTACTAAACTTTATAAAGGATCTTTCTGGTGAAGTACAAATTTTTTTCCATTTTGAAAAATATAAATTCAACGGTTAAGGATAACTAAAATGTGACGTCACATACACGTTTAAATCCCGATGTGGGCATAACTTACTAGCGAGTTATTTATTCTCTTTCTATCCGAATATATCCTAGTAAGAAAAGTATAGCAATGATTGCGATTATTACCACAACTATTATTACCTAAAAATTCTACCTAGCCTAGGTTACAATGTAGGCATCAACTTTAACAGTATAGGAAAATTAGCACAAATTTTTCGAATGATAAAATTTTTTATACAATTTTGAGGATGCTCTTCATATACTAAAAGTCCATTAGCAAAATAATTTTTTGTTCCTGATATCGATAACAAATTATAAGTTTGTAATGGATCAGAGCCATAATCTATTTTTGTTATTTCAATCCATCTTCTATCTGAACTAAATAGCTTATCACCAATCTCAATTGCAAGCATTTTATCCTCAACTTGTGTAAATTCTTCAGCTCTTTCTACATCATAGGCCCCCCACCCAGTTTTTCCATTTGTTTTTTTTATATAAAAAGGATGGTCAACTGTAGATTTTATCAATCCATTGTTTATATTAATTACACAATGAATTGGATTTCCAGTAAGCTTAACTCTCCAAGAATCAAACCTGTTTTTTTCAATATCATATGATAAAATATTATCGCCA
This sequence comes from uncultured Thermoplasmatales archaeon, assembly GCA_964473335.1. Classification (GTDB taxonomy): domain Archaea; phylum Thermoplasmatota; class E2; order DHVEG-1; family DHVEG-1; genus CAYZTD01. The sequence continues at coordinate 3,728 of CAYYOO010000106.1, read as the reverse complement.
ATTTTAATATTCTCAATTTTTCTATATGATCCATCAGCTAATGTAATCTTGGTTCCTGCAGGAAAACAACAACCATCTTCCTTTATTTTTAATTTAGATAGAGTAAGATATATATTGTATAGTTATTATGTCATCATGATATTATGAAAGAAATTAATGACAAAGTGCCTTCCGTTATAAGAATTTTTTCATTTCTTATTTTCTGTGGTGTTATTGGAAACATAATATTAGGAATAAAAGAACTTATTAATTTATCTTTTATGAATGGATTATTATACTTTATCGTGTCAATTTTTCTTTTTGTAATATTTATTGGATTAATAAAAGAAAAAAAATGGTCAATATATCTGTTAATAATTCTATTCTCGTCTTATCTCATATATAATATATGGATTTTATTCAATAAATCAATTACTAAATACGATTATATTTTTATTGGTATTGGTGCATTGATCTTCATTGTTATAATTTATCTTTTAAAAATGGAAAATGTTAAAGAGTACTTTAATTAGCAAGAATTAAAATAAACCTAAAAAAAATGTCAATTCGAAGAAACAAAAATTAATATCAATTCAACAGATAAGAAAAAATATAATACACTAGTAAATTTAATACTCTAATCCCGATGTGGGCATTAAAATTACCAGCAGATTAAATTTATTATTGATATAATATTACTTTAGTCCGCCAATTATTTCTTTCACTTTTGAAATAAAATATTCACAATTATCAAGTATTTCTCCACATTCAGATTTAGTTATCTTTACTCCAACATCATAATCTGCTTTTAACCTCATAGTCTCTGCCTGGGCAAGGATATATCCCATTTTCTTTTCAAGTATCCCTGATTTTACAAATTCTTCTCCAAATTTTTGGATTACACCTTTGTGACTTTTAGGATAAATTTCTTTAATTAAAAGTAAAGCTTGAGTAGCATGAAACATCGAATAATATGCTCTAGATATGGATTCTCGATAAAAATTCTTATTGAATAACAAATTTGCAGCATTTAATTCTTCTTCAGCTTGATCAAGATATTCTTTATATGGCATGAATAGCATCCCGTCTAACATTATGTAAAAAAATAGTATCTCTTTTTAGATCTTTAGATTTTAAAGTTTGTACCGATATATATTCACCTGTTTCCATCAATATATCAAAAGAAATAGCAGCTAGTTTCATCTGCATTTTAAAAGCATTTTTTTTAACAATAACAATGATATCAATATCTGATTCTTTTTTTGCTTCATCTCTGGCTACACTACCATAAATCAAAATATCAATCACATTATCTTTTAGAATCTTTTTTGCATTTGAAGTAAATTTTCTTATTGCCTGATTATGTGAGTTATTCATATCACTATTACAAATATATAAAAAATAACTACTTAATCGTTTTTATTGAAATATAAATGACTATTAAAAATGACAAAAAATCAATTAGATATAATTTTAGAAATAGTCCCAAAACAAGGTTGGGATCCTGATTTTGGCAGTTAAAACCTACAAACCAAAAACTATATATGTTAAATTACGATTATCATAATCATGTTTAAACAATTTCTAAATAGAGAAAAAGAATTAAATTGGCTCAAAAAAAATTACCAAAAAAAAGAAAGTTCCTTTCTAATAATCTATGGTAGACGAAGAGTCGGTAAAACAGAGTTGATAAAACAATTCATACAAAATAAACCACACATTTATTTTTTAGCTGGAACAAAAACAGAAAAAGAAAACATATTAGAATTACAGACAATTATGTCTGATTTTTTAAAAGATGAAATATTCACAAAAATAAAATTTGAAAATTTTGAAGAATTATTCAAAGAATTTTCTAAAAAAACAAAAGAAAAAATAATAATTGCAATCGATGAATTCCCACATCTAATAGAGGGAAATAAAGCAATTCCTTCAATTTTTCAAAAAATATGGGATGAAATATTAAAAAATAAAAAAATTATGTTGATTTTATGCGGTTCATCAATTGGTATGATGGAAACCCAAGTTCTTGGATATAAAAGCCCACTGTATGGCCGTAGGACTGGGCAGTGGAAACTTGAACCATTTAAATTTAGAAATTTAAAATTATTTTTCAAAGATTCATCATTTGATGATAGGCTAAAATATTATTCAATAGTTGATGGTATACCACAATATCTAAATAAAATAGATAGTAAAAAAAGTTTAAACTATAATTTAAAAAATAAGATTTTTAGGAAAGGTGAATATCTATATGAAGAAGCGGAAAATCTTTTAAGACAAGAGTTTAGAGAACCCCGTAATTATTTTTCTATTTTACAAGCTATATCAGAGGGTTTTAGCAAATATGGTGAAATTTGTAATAGAACAGATCTAAATAAGTCTCTAGTATCTCAGTATCTTAGTAATTTAATTGAACTGCATATAGTTAGAAAAGAATATCCTGTTACACAAAATAAAGAAAGTAGAAATGCACGTTATCATCTATCTGATAATTATTTTGATTTTTGGTTTGAATTTATTTATCCAAATAAAAGTACAATAGAAGAAGACAGGCAAGATAAATTATTATCAAGTATAGAAAAAAAACTCAATAAACATTATTCTTTTGTATTTGAAAAGATTTGCAGACAAATGATTTTTGATATTTATCCATCTATTGTTAAAGTTGGTAAATGGTGGTATAAAGACACTGAAATTGATGTTGTAGCATTTAATGAAGAAACAAAAAAAATAATATTTGGAGAATGTAAATACACAGAAAAAAAAGTAGATATTAACACCTTAGAAAAACTAAAAAGAAAATCAAAAGAAGTAAAATGGAAAAATAAGAAAAGAAATGAAGAATTTATAATTTTTTCAAAATCAGGTTTTACAAAAGAATTGCAAGAACTTTCTAAAAAACAGAAAAATATCAAAATATTAGACACAAAACAGATAAATAAACTGATAGATAAAAAATTTGAAAAACAGCCCTAGAAGCAGGTTCGAATTCCGATGTAAGCATTTGACTTCAGTTCAAAAAAACAGTGAATTTGATTTAAACTGACAATTTGTGAAAAACTATAAATATGTGCTATCACATATATATTTATAGTGATAGTTATGGCAAATATAACTCTGTCAGTACCAAATAAGTTACATAAAAAAATGAAGCATTTTTCTGAAGTAAAATGGAGCGAGGTAGCCAGAAAAGCAATAATTGAAAAAATCGAAATGCTTTCTTTAGCTGAAAAACTAGCTCAAAAAAGTAAACTTACAGAAAAAGATGTAAAAGAATTTAATAAAAAAATTAAATCGTCTGCAAATAAAAGGTTTCTTAGTTGAAAATAGTAATTGATTCAAATATTCTTTTTTCAGCATTGATAAAAGATTCAATAACCAGAAGAATAATCTTAGATTATAAAGACCAGTTTCTATTTCCATCATATATTTTTCAAGAGATGGAAAAACATAAAACTGAACTACTGACAAAATCAAAAATGAAACAAAAAGAGTTTGAAGAATTGCTAGGTCTCCTACTTCGAAAGGTGATCATCATTCCAAGTGAAGTTTTATTAAAATATAAGGACGAAGCATATCAAATCATAAAAGATATTGATCCTGACGATGTTACGTTTATTGCGTGTGCCCTGGCTTTTTCTGGTAGTATCATTTGGTCTGATGGTGACCTCCTCCACCCATTGAAATGAGCGGCTTCCAAACCCCTTCACATCCTTTCAGTCCAAGGTTAAGATGCTACCGATATG
>CAYYOO010000105.1:0-4605 GCA_964473335.1 uncultured Thermoplasmatales archaeon | reverse complement strand
GATTACTGTATTTTTAAACTAAAAGGCTATCTGTATCTAGCTAAATCATTTCCAAATTACAAAGAACTTGGAAATTGGATAAAACAAACATTAACACCCGATGGAAAGTACTATAAACCTGATTATTGGTTAGACATACAACCCGGTGAACAACCGTATTATTCTAACTTAGGTTTTCTAATTTTAGGACATTTAATAGGCGAAATAACTGGTATGACATTCAGAGACTACGCTCAAAAAAATATACTTCAACCTTTAGAGAGGAATAACAGTTGTTTTCACACAAACAATGTCGATAAAAATAAAGTAGCCGTTAATTATATACATAGATTAGGATTGTATATTCCTTTACCCACCTATTACCACTGTGGTTTTGAATCTGTTGCAGGGCTGAAAACTACAATAGAAGATTTTTCACATTTTTTAATTGCACATATGAATAAAGGAGTATACAAAAACACAAGGATACTCAATGAATCAACTATTGAACTTATGCACAACACGATATATCCATCAGATCCAAAAAATTCTCCATTTCCATCATTTCTGAATAAACATAAAAAAAGAACATATGGATTAGGTATTTTCACCTGTAAATGGTTTGATGATAGAGAAACACTAGGTCATTTTGGTATGTCAGCAGGCACAACTGCTTTTATGATGATAAACAAATCAACAAATACTGGTTTTATAACTTTTTCAAATCATTTTGATGTACTTGGCTTTTTTGACCCCAAATTTCTAATTAAAATGAATGTTTTTTATAAAATAGGTTCACTTCTATTTGAAAAATCAGAACATGAAGAAATTTAGTACTCAGTAATCTTATATTTGTTATGTACCGGCTCATATATTTGGCCATTACGTTTAAGCCTATCAAGTGCTTCTTCGACTTTACCTGATTCAAGGCCTAAAATTTCTCCTTCACGAACAATATCACTACGAGCAGCATTTCCATCTTTAGATTCACTTGAAAGCCTTTGTACTATATCCATTATATTACGCATACGATCATGCTGAGAATGACTAATGCCTGTTGCAATGATATCGATATCAATTTTACCAGTCTCTTTATCCATACCTACTCTTCTAAGGTACTGCTCAATTACATATATTGATCTTTTAGCATCCTCGATTTCAACAACTTCACTTAATCTAATCTTAGCGCTAGCCTCAGCAAGACGCACAAACGCTTCAAGTTGACGTGGAGTGAAAGTCACTGCATCCTCCGAAGAATTCCTAAAATTAACATAATAGTTTTTAATTAATTCGAGTGCTTCATCAGTCATCACTGGAAAAATATTCCTTTTAGCATAAGCAACATACTTACGTAAAAATTCGGGTTTAAAAACAGGTTCAATGACTTTATTTAGTTTATCTCTTTCTTTGCTTGAAAACTTAGTTTTTTTAGATCTTTTAATGTTTTCACTTACTTGACCTGCTTTATGGGTGTTTAAAATATGAGTTGCAAGATCAGTATCACGAGTTCTATTTGGTCTATCAAGAATAGAAAAAATTAGATCAAAACGAGAAATTAACGCTGGCGGCATATTGATCTGTTCATGCATAGGGATGAATTCATCAAAACGGCCAAGTTTTGGATTTGCTGCTGCTAGAATTGCACAACGAGATTTTAACGTTGCATTAATACCTGCTTTAGCTACAGATATCTCTTGCTGTTCCATAGCCTGATGAAGACTACTACGATCTTGATCAGCCATTTTATCTATTTCATCAACACATGCTATACCCATATCAGCTAGAACAAGTGCTCCAGCTTCAAGAGTCCACTGACCTTCTCCAAATTCATCACGTACAGCTGCAGCAGTAAGACCAGCTGCGGATGATGCCTTACCTGAAGCATAAACACTACGAGGAGAAAGCTTTGACATATAATTAAGCATCTGAGACTTTGCAGTACCCGGATCACCTACAAAAAGAGCATGGATATCACCGCGAATACGTGTACCATCAGGCATCTCCTTAGGTGTACCTCCAAAAAGCTGCAAAATTAGTGCATCTTTTTCAATATCCATACCATAAATCGTTGGAGCGATACTAGCACGCATCTTCTCATAGAGCTTAGCATCCTTACTAACCTTTAAAATCTCTTCTTCATCCTCACTGCTGATTTCAACCTCTTCAAAGGCATATTCTTGGGTCTCTAGGCTAATTGCATCCATAGATTTAGCAAAAGCAGTGAGCCTATATGTTCCACGCCTACGCTGCATGGAATGAAGAATACCATTAGCAATTACTCTATCACCCGGGGCAATCTCACCAACTAGATCATCTTCAAGATAAACACTTATACGCTCAGGCTGAGCACCACCTCTAAGACCTTCAGGATTTTCCTGGATCTCAATTTTCTGTGAATCAATGAACTTTGAAAGGTTAGATAAAAGTTTAAAAGAAGAAACCCTACCACAACCGCCTTGCTCTTCAAAACACTCAGAAGGCTCCTTAAGAATGTCTTCTTCTTGCTCGATTCTGATAATAGCACCGCATTTCTGGCATTGAAAAGCTGCAATCTGAAGCTTGGGTCTTACCTCAGTTCTTTTTTTCACAAGACCCTCGATTGCCATCATTTGGCCTAAGTGATTAGCACGGATATTACGGATAATTATCTTATTATTATCAGGAAAGTTAGTGACCCTAAAATTTAATTTGAGTTTATTTTCAGCAGCAACATCAATATTTCTAAGAGCTTCTTCAGCATTAAATAGAGCTTTGTATGGTTGATTTAAAAAAAGCTCAGCAAGTTCACTATCGGCCTTATCAAGAGTCCAATAATCAATGAAAAGACTGCGTTTTTCAGGATAATCTAGAGCAACTGTTTCAATATCTGGCTTACAGTTCTCCTCAAAGAATTTCTGGAATTTTGCTACTAAATCCTGATCCTTTAATAGTTTAACCGTATTATATCCCCCAAATTAATTCGTAAAAAAATGATAACAGCCTTTTGCTTATAAATATTTTTAAGGGATAGTTGAAAGTTTTAAAAAAAAAATATTTATTTTACAATAATTAAAATAAAATTTATATATTGATATCTAATATAAAATAGTAAAACTTAGGACTGGAAGGAAAAAAACAATGAAAGAAAAAATAATAATAGGAGCTTTAGCAATAATATTAGTAACTTCTATTCTACCAATAATAAATGCTGCATATATAACTAAAGAAAACCAAACAACAATTAATGTATTAGATGATCTGCCGGTTCCACCAAGACCAATCACACCATTTATGCCTTACGCCGATGAAAACACTCCTAAAAAAGTAAATAAACTATATACATTCAGAACTCAGATCAATTTTGGAGAGGAATATAAAAAAGGATATACTTATACACTTGAATGGAAAGTAGATAGGGGAACTGAATCAAATACTTTTGAAGGAGGATTGTTTATATACGATGGTTTATCAGGCGTTATGCAACCTGAGGATGAATTTAGTTTAGAGGGAGATCAACAAGTCGGGACTTATAACATATATGTTAGAGCAGTAAATGATGAAGGGGAAAATAGCAGATGGTCTATACCCTTAGCTATCGCAACACCAAAAGCCAAATACCACAGATTTTTTAATCTTTTTGAAAACTCTTTATTTTTTGAAAAACTATCAATGTTTTTACTAAAATAAAATAACAACTTTTTTTCTTATTTTATCAACTAAATCAATAGTATCAAATAAAGAATCATTTGATAAAAAAATGTTTTTTAGCGGGTATAAAAGACCCTCGAGTGGGTGCATGCCTCATCTATTGACTGCCCGTCTGCATCCATCAACCTCGTTAACCCTTCGAGCATCGGCAGTCTATGGTAAGGCTGCTCACTTCCGTGCCTAACCCGATTTCCATAGCAAAGCAGGCTACATAACCCTCCAGTTATATAGATCCAGCACCTCCGATCCCAAAGGACAAGGTATCATCGTCAACAGACGGATCAAAAGACGGACAATACACCGCCTCTCGGTTTCGACCTCAGCATAAAGACGATTTCAGAAAAAGGGAACGCCTAACTCCCCGGTCTATTCTATACCTATCGCCAAACATACTAGTTTATAGAGACCTACGAATAATAGTAGATATATTTCTAATTAACTGTATAAAAAGTATAGATAAGGCAACACCTAAAATTGCAACATCCCGTGCAAGAGCAAACAAATAAAATGAATAATCTGGTTCATTAAGATAAAACTTTCCTGCGTTATAGGCATCGTATACAACAAGATACAAAAAAACAGCTACAACAAAAAACAAAATAATATTCAGATAAAAAGACCATTTATACCAAGTCTTTTTACTAGTTTTACGAAACATATCTTCAACCATATCTATTCCCCTCAAATACTCTAAATCAAGACTTAATATAAATTCTAGATATATGAAGGTTATGATTAAAAAAAATCATCAAGCTTAGTTGATCTGATTTTATCACTTATAAAAAGAGAATCAATTGATTTTTCAACTAGAACTATCCTTTGTCTCGCATAATTAGGAATATTATATCTTTGAGCGATCTCTTTAGAAATCTCTAGATATTTTTTAACAGATTTTTCATGGACAGTAAGAGTAAGTTTACCGCCGCATTTAGTACAAAC
>CAYYOO010000104.1:0-4677 GCA_964473335.1 uncultured Thermoplasmatales archaeon | reverse complement strand
TACAATTGTTGAAAAAAGTTCCTTTCCTTTTTTTAGTTCTTCTTCTGATTTTTTTTGTTCAGTTATGTCTCTTGATACACAAAGAATTCCTTCAGAGGTTGGTGTAACATTTACTTGGTAATAGCCAACTCTTCCATCATTAAAAACAAATTTATCAACAACTTTATCTGGTTTTTTTGTTTTTAATACTTTTTTAAATGTTTTATAAAACTCTGTCTTTTCAAATCCTGGAAATATATCTGTGAGTTTTCTATCTATTAATTTTTCTCTTGGCATTTGTAAAAATCTTTCAGCAGCTTTATTTACTAAAATTTGTCTTAAGTCATTGTCTAAAACATAAATTGAATCTTGAGAAGAATTTATTAGATTCCTAAATCTTTTTTCAGATTTTTTTATTTTTTCTTCTACTTTTTTTCTTTTTGTTATATCTCTAACACTTGCAACAAGACCTACAACCTTATCTTTTTCATTAACAATAGGCGTTCCAATTGTCTCACTGATAAATATTTCTCCATTTTTCTTTTTATATCTTATTTCATATGGTTCATATTTTGCCTGGGCATTTTTATTATATCTTTTTTTACCTTGTTTATAATAATCATTTTTATTTGCATAAAGGATTTTTGTTTTTTTGCCGATAAGTTCTTTTTCTTTATATCCAAATAATTTTTCAAATGCAGGATTTATTTTTGTAATATTACGATTTGTGTCTGCAAAAATTAATGCATCAGGTGTTACTTTAAAAGTAAATTCAAGTTCTGCATTTTTATTAGTTAATTTTTCATTAAGATCCATCCAATCTGTAATATCCTTTGATATTCCTGCTATCCCAATAATATTGTCTTTATCATCATACAATGGATGCTTTGCAACTTGGACCCAATGAACTGATCCATCTGGAAATTCCATCTCAATTGGTTCATTGATTTGTGGAATACCCGTTTTCATAATTTTTATTTCATCCTTTCTTGTTTTCTCTGCAATTTCTGGAAAAAAATCATAATCAGATTTGCCTATTGCTTCATCAGGATCTTTGATGCCAAGGGCTTCTGCAGCCTTTGGATTAACCTTAATAAACTTTGATCTTTTATCTTTAAAAAAAACATATTCTGGGATATTATCTATTAAAGTTTCAAATAAGGTTTTATAAAACTTATCATCCTTTTTATCAAAAATAAGTTTTGATTCCCCCATTTTATCATATAATAAATAAAAATCATCTTTAAAAACTATTTCAATTATCTATTTTATTAATAACAACTGTTAAAACATTATTATTATATAATAATAAACCATTCTTATTTCCATCTGGATGGGAAAACGGATGGGAAAAACTCCTGAAATTATTCAAGTTTTAAGAAAAGAAGAAAAACTCGGCAAATTTAAAAGTTCTGAAGATTCAACAGATTTTTCTTATAGCCCTACTATAAATGAGAAAGATCTTCTTTTCAATGCCGCAAATGATATGTTTTTATATCTAGATAAAAAAGGAATAGTTCTTGATATAAATAAATCAGGCCTTGATATTTCAGGATTTGAAAAAAGTGAAGTAATAAATAAAGCGTTCTGGAAGTTAACTGGTATTTTTTCTGTAAAAAATCTTCCTAAATTTATGAAAGTATATAAAGATGCTCTTCAGGGAAAAATTACAACTGATTTTATTTGTGATTTAAAAAATAAATATGGTAAAAAGTATATTATGAATTTTTCAACTTATCCTATTTTTGAGAATTCAAAGCTTAAAAAAATTTTAGTTATTAGTAAAGATATATCTGATGAAGAAAAAGCAAAAGAAAAAAAAGTTTTATCTGAAAAAAAGTTTGAAAATATTTTTAATCTATCTCCTTCAGGAATAATGATAGTTGATAAAAAGGGCAATGTACAAAGATGGAATAAAGCCTGTGAGGAAATATTTGGTTGGAAAGCAGAAGAAGTAATAGGTAATTTTAATCCAACTGTTCCTGAAGAAATGAAGGATTTCTATTTTAAATCAATGAGAAAAGATTCAAAAAATTTAGAAATAAAAGCTTTAAGCAAGAATAAAGAATTCGTTGATATTTCTCTTTCGACACAACCTTTATTTGATGATAATAACAATTTCATTGGTTCTCTTGGTGTAATGACTGATATTTCAGAACGAAAACAAGTAGAAAAAGCGTTAAAAGAAAGTGAAAAACTCTTCAGAACACTTGTCGAACAATCAACAGTAGGTGTTTATATTCATGATCCTGTAAATAACAAAATTTTGTATGCAAATCCACTTGTAAGAAGTGTTCTTGGTTTTTCAAAGGATGAAATAGATAAGGTTGATTTTTTCAAGTATCTACATCCTGATGATGTAAAACTGATAAAAAACAGAACTCAAAAAATTTTATCAGGGGAAAAGGTTGATCCTAATGTAGACGTACGTATTTTTCCACCGGATAGTAAGATGCGGTGGATTAGATTATATTCAACCTTTATAGAGTATAAAGGTAAAAAAGCTGCTTTAGCATCAATTATCGATATAACTGATTCAAAAAAAGGAGATGATAAAGAAAAAGAATATCTGAATAAACTTGAGAAATACAAAGATACAACTGTTGGTAGGGAGTTAAGAGTTGTTGAACTTAAAAAGGAAATAAATGAGTTATGCAGAGAACAAGGACTACCCATTAAATACAAAGACACAGAAAAAGCATTGAAAAATGATCGTTTGGAGATGGAGGTTGATTCATGAATTTCATCTCCAATATTTATATTACAATCGCAATTATTTCTCTTTTTATAGGTATATATATTTATCTTTATACAAATGACAAAAAATTGAAAAGAATGTTTCTTTTTTTTACTTTAGCTGGTTTTTATTGGGCTTTTACAGGATTTCTTCTAAGAAGTGCAACAAGTTTTGATCAAGCTTATCTTTTTCAAAAAATAGGTGGCCTCTGGCCTTTTTGCATAGCCGTTTTTGTACATTTCACACTTTTTTATACAAACCGTGAAAAAATCCAAAAAAACAAGTTTTTGTATTATCTAATGCTTTATATTCCCGCTGCGATTTTTTCAATTATTGAAATAACAACAGATCAATTAGGCATGGTAACTAAATCATCTTTAGGCTTTTGGACATCAACTGTACCTGACGAAAATATATTTTATTTAATGTCTACTGCATGGTCATGGATTTTTCCAACATTAGCCATTTTTTTGTTGGCTCATTATTTTCTTACAAGAAAAGATTCAAAAGAAAAAAAACAAACACTATACGTACTTTTAGGCATATCAACACCTGTTGTATTATCAACAGTTACTGAGACAATTTTACCAATTTTATCGCTGCCTACTATTAAGATGACCGTAATTGGTTTTGGGTTAGGTCTTATTTTTATTGGAATTGCTATAATCAAATATGATTTATTTTGGATTACTGAAAGTAAAGTTGCAGAAAAAATATACCCAATATTACCTGATATGTTAATGGTTATAAATAAAGATAAAAAAATTCAAATGGTAAACAAAGAACTACAAAAAAACTTGGGTTATAATAAAAAACAATTGATAGGGCAAAAAGCAGATATTTTATTTGAATCAGATAAGAGCTTTGAAAGTACTTTTAATTTTGAAAAAATAAATAATTTAGATACACAGATGATTACAAAAAACAAAGAAAAAATACCTGTTCAAATATCAACAAAGAGATTAACTGATAGAAATAATGAACAGAACGGACTAATTATTGTTGCAAGAGATATAACTGAAATAAAAACATCAGAAGGAAAACTTAAAAGCTATGTTGAAAAACTTGAAAAAAATGAACTAGCAATGATTAGTATTCTTGAGGATCTTAAAATTTCAGAGAAAAACATGAATAATCTTAATAAAAATTTAGAACAAAAAGTAAAAGAACGATCTAACGAAATCGAAAAACTCTTAAAACAAAAAGATGAATTTATCGACCAACTCAGCCATGATTTAAAAAATCCTCTTACTCCTCTTACAACTCTTCTTCCGATAATTAAAAAGAACATAAAAGATGAAAAAACAGTTGAACTTGTAGATGTTGCTATTAGAAATACAAAATATATCAAGAATCTAGTTAAAAATACTCTACATCTTGCCCGTCTTAATTCTCCAAATACAGAACTTAATTATGAAGAGTTTAATCTTTTAGATGAAATCACTGAGATTGTTGAAAAAAATAGATATACAATTCAGAATAGCAAAATAATACTTGATCTTGATTTATCACAAAATATAAACATTGAGGCAGATAAACTTAAAATCGAAGAGCTTTTTGATAATTTGATTTCAAATTCTTTAAAATATTCAACTGAAAAAAGTATTGTTAAAATAAAAGCAGATGAAAAAGATGATTTTGTAAAAGTTTCTATAAGTGATAACGGCATAGGTCTGAAAAAAGAACAAATTGATCATATTTTTGATGAGTTTTATAAAACAGATGAATCAAGATCTGATTATCATAGTACAGGTCTAGGACTTCCGATATGTAAAAAGATTGTTGAAAAACACGGTGGCAAAATCTGGGCTGAAAGTGATGGTCCTGGAAAAGGAAGTACTTTTAATTTTACAATTAAAAAAACATCAAAAAATTCTGGGAGTAGATTTAAATGAAAAATGAACCTGATATAATAAAAAAATTAAGAATTGAAGAAGAAAAAGGTTTGCTTAAAAATGATG
>CAYYOO010000103.1:3176-4786 GCA_964473335.1 uncultured Thermoplasmatales archaeon | reverse complement strand
GGAGGGGATGGGATGCACCCCTTAACAGAAGGGCGCTCGGGGATGGGCGTCCTTCGAACTACCAGCAAATTAGGAGGAATTGTATGGGAGAAAACAAGAATATGGAGTCATTTATTAAAAATGCAGTAGATAATAAAAAAGAAGAAGAAAGTAGGTTGCAAATAAATCAAGAGGATATGTTTGGAACACCAAGGATTACAATAGTAGGTTGCGGAGGAGCCGGAGGCAATACAATAACAAGATTAAATAAATTAGGGGTCAAAGGCGCAGACACAATAGCAATAAATACAGATAAACAAGCACTTGATTTAGTAGAAGCAGATCATAAGCTTTTAATTGGTGAAAAACTAACCAAAGGTCTCGGAGCCGGAGGATTTCCAGATGTCGCAGAACGTGCATGTCGTGAATCACTACGAGAAATAGAGGATCTAGTAAAGGATTCTGATTTAGTATTCATAACAGCAGGTATGGGCGGTGGAACAGGTACTGGCTCAGCACCAGTTGTAGCTGAAATAGCAAAGAAACATAATGCAGTAGTAACATGTATGGTATCAACTCCATTTAATGTTGAAAGAGCAAGATTAATAAAAGCAGATGAAGGACTAGACACACTAAGAATTAAAGCAGACAGCACAGTTGTTCTAGATAACAACAGGCTTTTAGAATTTGTACCAAATCTACCAATAAATCAAGCATTTTCAGTGATGGATCAAATGATCTCAGAAACAGTAAAAGGATTATCTGAAACAATCACAGTACCATCTTTGATAAACCTTGATTATGCAGATATGAAATCAATAATGTCCTCAGGAGGACTATCAGTTATGCTATGGGGCGAAGCAGATGAAGACAGTGGTGTTGAGTCAATAGTCAAAGAAGCACTAAATCATCCGCTCTTAAATGTAGATTACACTGGTGCAAATGGTGCACTTGTTCATATTACTGGCGGACCAAATATGAGCCTAAAATATGTTCAAGATGTAGCAAAATCATTAACTGAGGATCTAGACTGCTACTCAAATGTTATTCTAGGTGCAAGAGTACTACCTGAATTTGAGGGAAAATGCAGAGTCATGGCAATTATGACTGGTGTACAATCACCAGATTTACTCGGTCCAAATGGTGCCTCTACAGCTAGAAAACAACCTATAAAAGCTGTTGCAAACCCAAAGTTTGATGTAGATTTTGTAAGATAAAAAAATAATCTACAAAATTTTTTTCTTTTTTTATACTTTTATTTTTGTACCATTAAAATCTTTATTATTTAGAACTTTTTTTATTTCATCTAGATTATTTCCATTTAACACAAAAGTAGGAATCCTATTTTTATCAATGATTCCAAGTGCAGGACCATCAATTACTATATTTTTACCTGCTGAACTCCATTCTGTACCATATTTTTCAACTAATTTTTCAATTTCAATTTCACTAATTTTTTTTGCATCACTATTCTTATTTGGATCCTTATCATAAATACCATCGACATTAGTAGCAATTATCAGTTTTGATGCATTTATTTTATATGCTAGTTCAGCTCCAACCATATCAGTACTATGACCTGGCGTTGTACCACCCATAACAACAATAGATTCACCAAAAGATTTTGCTTC
>CAYYOO010000103.1:0-3076 GCA_964473335.1 uncultured Thermoplasmatales archaeon | reverse complement strand
TAAGAACTTTTTATCTCATCTGATACAATTATCGATCCACCAATTGAAATTACTATAGATTTCATACAAACAATAAATAGATGGACATGTATTTTTATATTTTCAAATAAAAAAGATAGATAAAATTATGCTACTTCAGGTCCGGCTGTTCCCTTTTTAGGGGTTTTTCCAAGTCTTACCTGAGGAAGTGGTATTGGTGGCGGCAAAGCTAAATCTTTAGCTAGACCTACGGCCTGAGGAACACATGTATGCATCACAGCTGTATGCATTTTACTTGCTATTTCATCTGGCATTTTTCTATTTTCGTTCCATTCCTTTGCAATCTTTTCAGCACTTTCATCTTCATATAATAATGACCCTTCAAGTTTTATCAGTCCAACCGGGCCGTAACTTGAGGTATATTGAAAATCGATATTTGCTAGATTGTCTTTTTTATAAGTAATATGTGTGAATGTACTATTATGGTCAATTCTTACTTTCTTTGGCCTTTCCTTTCTATCCACATATCTTCTTGCTTCAATCGACCGGATTTCTATGTTTTTGATTCTCATAATTATTTTCAGTCTGGGTAATGAAATACCCTACTTTTACATCTTTCGATTGTTAGCTAACCTTATTTAAGGGTAAGATTCATAAAAATTTTATGAAAAAACATTGGAAAAGTTTTTTAGAAAAATACATAAATAGTGACTAATATGACTACGGCTAGTTGAGATATATGAAAACACCAAAAATAATAATTCCAATATTAATGCTGTTGATCCTATTTGGATCTTGTTTTCAATCTATTGGCCAAGATGTAGTTACAGAAGACCATGTAATTAATATTGAGTCATATGACGATCATTTAAAAGTAGAAGAATCAATCACTTTGATAGGATCTGGAAGTAATAACTATTCAGAAATGTCTTTTTGGATGATGGATGATTCTTCAGATATTGAAATATTTGTTAATAATAACAAGATAGATGAACCAAAGGTTAACAAAAATATTTACACAGTAAATATAAGCAATCTAAATATCAATATGAACACTTCATTATCTATTGTTCTAACTTATAATCTAGAAACATCAGTTAGAGATACTGGTTTTGAAAAAACCCTTGTTAGAGATACAAATAAAATCACAGTAAAATATGACAATACAAAGTTATATTCAGCAGATGATATAACCGAAGGTAATAAGTTTACTTTAAAACTTGTAAAATATGAAGAAGAAACTCTAAGCGTTCTAAGTATCGTTGCAGTATTTCTTTTAATCCTACTTTTGATTGTTTTTACTGCCTATTTTTTCAAAAAACAAAGGATGAATAAAGAAAAACAGGTATCTTCAAACTCAGAGGAATACCTGACTACAAAAAAATCTCTTCTTATGCAATTACTAAAGGATATAGAAAAACGCCACAGGACAAAAAAGATATCTGATGATACTTATCATAAATTAAAAGATCATTATAAAAGCGAAGCAGTTGAAACAATGAAAAAGATGGAAGAAATAAAATCAGAAATCAAGTAAACTCGGCTGTTTTTTTTCTTTTTCTTTATCTATTTTTTCTTCAATTGAACTATTTATTGGTTTAATTTTTTTATCTTTTAATTGGCTCATTATCTCTTTTGATCTATGTTGATTTTCTTTTGTAAGTAAATATTTGACTTCAATTTCTGTTAGATCAAACTTGTTTTTCATTTTTCTTGCAAAATTTATGTCATGGTTAAACATTTGAATAAAAAAAGTTAAAAATTGATCTTTTGTCTTATCACTTGAATTGTGGGTATTTTTACTTATCTTTTTTACAATATTTCTTCTTATATTTGTATTGTTTTTACTACTTTTTATTTGTCTTATATAAGTTGGAAAGTTATATCTTGAATTTGGATAATTATGTGATTTTGCAGTTGCAACCCCACCATTCATAAAATCACACGCATATGACCATAATTTATAGTTACGACTCTTAAAAGTTCGACCTAAAAATAAATCTGATCTAGAAAGACTTTCATATGCAGATGCTAAATCCTTTATATCAATATATTCTCTTGGAACGTTTTCATTAATCCACAGTAAAACTAGATTTGGATCTAGATCTAAATGCCTTAGTGTTTCTCTAATTTTTTTTATATCCTTAGTTTTAAAAATTTCTCTAAGTGATGAAAAAATATCTTTTTCTCTATCTCTATATCCTAGTACATTCAGAGAGTTTATATCGATCTGTTTTTTGTTCATGCATAAAGACTGTAGATCGTTTAATGCAGACCTTATATCTCCATTACATCTGTCAGAAATCCCTTTTAATAACTTAATATCAACATTTAGTCCTTCTGATTGACTAATTTTTTTAAGTAAATTAAATACTACACTTGGATAAGGATCATAAAATTTTAGATGCTGACAGTAATTTTTCAAAGGTTCTCCGCTCCCTTTTATCAATGCATAGTAATCATTAACAATTAGGATTATCGGCTGGTTGGTAATTTTTATAGAATCAACAATTTCTTTTTTTCCACCTCTGTCACTTAAATCGTTTCCAGATGCATCTCCAGTACTTCGTTCATACAGATTATCAGCTTCATCTAATATTATTAGTTTCCTACCGCCTTTATTTGATGATACAAATGTACCATCATCTCTGAAAGTTTCATTTATCGCACCAGTTTTAACTACTGCCTTAATTTTTTTTGCATTTCTTGCATCAGATGTATTTAATTCTATTGGTGTCCAACCAAAATCTTTTGCTAGAGCTAGAGCACAACTTGTTTTTCCAATACCTGCTCTACCTGATAGAATAACTGCTTTATATTTTGGTTTTCCTCTATTCCACGAGCTAGCCCATTTACGTAGTTGCATTACTTTTTTTCCGTTTCCAACTATATCATCCAAACTTTTTGGACGATATTTCTCTGTCCAATCATCCATTACAATTTATTTATAAATAGAGGGTAATATTTTAATATTTGTTTTATTTACTTTTACATAACCTTTTTATCACAAATATCTATTTCTTTGCTCAAAATACATATGCGAGGATGGCCCAGCCTGGCCACGGCGAAGGATTGCTAATCCTTTGGTCTTACGACC
>CAYYOO010000102.1:0-4859 GCA_964473335.1 uncultured Thermoplasmatales archaeon | reverse complement strand
AATGAGGTACATTCTTTGTTTTAACATATGCTTTCAAGCGTTCTACGATTTGATCCTGACCTACTATATCATCAAGCATCTTTGGTCTATATTTCTCGATCCAGATCTCTTCCATTCTTTAAAACCATCTCCGTAATCAGATTATATAATTTAATCTTTTGTGATTAATATATTTTCTACATGTGATACTATTTCATTAATTTTTTTACTAAATCTATGATCATCATGAAAAAATTTAATATTTGCTTCTTGGGCTTTTGCAAAATCAATTACCCAACTATTTGGAACTACATTATCAAGTGTTCCATTAATTATATATATTTCAGCTGAGATTTTCTCAGAAAAAAACCTTGGCTCTTTCATATCTTTTAAAATTCTTTGCGGCATATCTTCAATCTTTGTAATGTCATAATCTTCTGGAAGTATAGCTGGATTAAAAAGTATTAATTTTTTTATTTTTGGAATGTCTAGGGCTATTTTTGCTGAAAAGAAACCCCCTAAAGATGAACCAATTAGAACTGGATTTTTGTCATCCTTAATTGTATCTTGGATTCTTTTCAAGCAATCAGATATCACTAGATCTTTAGGTTCACAATCTCTATATTTAACTGGTTTTACACCGAGTCTCTTTTTTAAAATCGAACCTTTTGTACTATCTGGACTTGACAGATAACCATGAATGTAATATATTTTTGGATTTTTCATAAAGATAATATCATCTTAGTATTTATCAGATTACTGGAAATTTATTTAGATTTATATGTAATTATTATCGTAACAATTGATAGTAAAACTAAGATAAATCCAACAAAAACCATTATTGAAAACAAATCATTTGATATAGGCGATAGATAAGCACTTATAAAAAAACCTATACCTAAAAACAATATTACGATACTTAGTAAATAATAAATATCTTTTCTTCCTGCAAATATTGCTGTTCCTGTAAATAAATTCATATTTTCCTAACCATGATTTTTTCGTAATATTTATATTGAGAAAAAGGATTAGATATATATATAATTTTTTAATTATTTTATTAAGAAAAATTATTGATATACTTCAACCTGACCTTGAAATAAGTTGTCCTGAAACTATAAAAACTAATACAAATGATAATATAATCAATTATTTAAGTCTTGTAGGTCATTGCGGTGAAAATTAGAAAAATTTTTCATAGTATCAATATTTCCTGGTTTGAAATTATGGAAAAACTCAGACCTAAAGCAATTCTCTTTGACATGGATGGTGTACTTGTCGATAGCCTTGATTCTTGGTGGAAGGCTCTTAATCATTCCTTGAAAAAATACAACCAAGAAGAAATAACTAAAGAGGAGTTCATTGAAAAATACTGGGGCCATGACCTATACTGGAATCTTAAAAAAAACAATCTTGATTTAAAGATTGGAAAATTTTGTAACAAAATTTATCATCAACATACTGATGATGTAGAGATTTATAAAACAACTAGAGAAACACTTGAAAAATTATCAAAATATAAAAAAAGTATTATTACAAACACCCCTAGGATTTGTACAAACAAGATCCTTGAAAACTTTAATATTAGAAAATATTTTGATTTTATTTTAACTAGCGATGATGTCTCCATTTCTAAACCTGACCCTGAAATTGTCTTAATGGCCTGTAAAAAATTTAACCTAGACCCATCTCAGGTTGTGTTAGTTGGTGATACAGATAGTGATATTAAAGCAGGGCGTAATGCAGGTTGCAAGGTGATTGGGGTGAACATAAAAGCAGATTATGAAATCAAAGAGCTAAGTGATTTAATAGATCTTATTGAGACATAGAATCAAAAATAAATATTTAAGTAACAAATAGTTATTTTATATTGAGTTCTTTGGGGGAAAAATAAAAAAATGAATGATTTAGAATTAGTTGAATATAAAAAAACCGACCTTTCAAACAGTTTACTTATTGTGGCTTTTCCAACTGTTGGACTGATAAGTTCAATTGCTGGTCATTTCATAGTTGACAATTTAAAACTAGATGAAATTGGAGCGATTATTTCAAATGAGTTTATGCCAGTAACTGTAATTCATAACTCTAAACCGTCTCCACCAGTTAGAATTTATGCTGGAGAAAAAAAATGCGGACCTGATGGTAGATGTGAGCAGGTTGCTGTAATCATTTCTGAATTTATGCCGCCATATAATATTGTTAAACCAGTTGCAGATCTAATTCTTAAATGGGCTGAAAAAAAAGGTTGTAAGGCAATAGTATCAGTAGAAGGAACCCATGCAGTTGGAAAGAAAAAAGAGAAAATGAATGTGTATGGGGTAGGATCAAATAAAAATATGAATGATTTTCTAAAAAAACACAAAATAAAATCAACAAAGGAAGGAATGATCACTGGAGTAAATGGTGTACTATTATATCAAGGTGTAATAAAAAATAAGGATGTAATGTGTTTATTATCTGAAGCTAAATCATCGATTCCGGATAGTAGAGCAGCTGGAAATCTTCTTGAAAAAATTGATATTATGTTGCCTGAAATAAAAATCGATCCAAAACCTCTCTATAAAGAAGCTGATATCATTGAGAAAAAAATACACAAGTTTTTAAAACAGAGTAAACCTACTGCCCCGCAGTTACCACCTGAAAATTATAAGATGTACGGTTAAGACAGTGATATAATGAACTCAAGAGAAGAAAAAATCAAAAAAGCCTATGATCTGGCATTTAAATATGAAGCTGAACGCGGAAGCTGTCCGCAGTGTGTGTATTCAGCGATATTTGAAGCACTTGGGATTGGAGATAAAAAAGTAGTAAAAGCAGCTGATGGTCTTGCCGGTGGAACTGCTCTTTCAGCAGAAGGAACATGTGGAGCATTAGTTGGTGGTCTTATGGCAATAAGTACTATTTCTGGCAGATCCTATGAAAAATTTTGTAAAAATGATTCTAAACGCAGAGTTTTTAGACCCTCAAAAAAACTATATGATAGATTTAAAGAAGAATATGGTTCAATCCTTTGTAAAGACGTTCATAAAAAGCTTTTTGGTAGAACCTTTAATCTAATGGATAAAGATGATTACAAGGAATTTGAAAAAATGGGAGCTCACGTAGATAAATGCCCTAAGGTCTCAGGAAAAGTTGCTTCTTGGACTGCTGAAATAATTTTAGATGATCTATTAAAATAAAAGGCTTTTATGCATATTTTTAAAAAAAATTATTTCCAATAATAAGGTAGATTAGTTGATGATACCCCATTATCTGGATTATAAAAATATACATCATTAAAAAAGGCCCAGTATTCTTCAACTGGATAAGGATTGTTTTCAAAGTAATCAATTGATATTCCTGCGCTGTTTACTAGTTTCTCTGTGTCATCATCATAATAAGGACCACTAGTTGCTTCTAGTTCAATCCATTTGTTGTTTTGATATATTTCAACCCATGCATGACCGCTTGATGTACCACTGAAATTAACCTTACCAATACATACTCTTACTTTTTCTTTTGAAAAACCTGTAGCTTCAATAATTGAAACAAGTGTATATGCCTGGCTTTCACAGTCGCTAGCCATTACTCCAAGTGGATTATTTGGAAGAGTTGCTGAATTTAATATAAATTCTTTTGGTTTAATCCATTTTTCTTCTCTATTATGCAGTGTTTGATCTGACATCCAAACCCAAGAAACTGCTTTGTTATATGAATCTACATAATCATTTATTTGATTATTATTTATGTAGTTAATCACTGCTGGATGGTTTGGCGTTACAAAATTTTGATAGAATGATACTTTTTCAGTTTTTGAAAAATTTATTTTTGGTTCAACTATTCCTTTATTATTTCCTTGATCATCTTTTATTCTTTTTATCATGTTATATTTTTTGAGTTCATTTCTTACATTTTTTATTTCATATGAAGGCTGATTTTTAAATAAAACCTTTTCATCCATAAAATCTCCTGTATCACTAAGTTTACCTATAAAATTTCCAAAATAATATGTTAAAATACATATAATGATAATTAGAACAATAGTTACTCCAATAAAGGCTGATTTTGCCATAATACATTAATTCCTTCATGTTGTAAATATTTTTTTATATACGAAACAAAAAGTTTAAACCATGTTAATCTATAACATATAATAGGTGGATGGGTATGGAGATAAATCAATCTAAAAAAATTGATTCACTTAGTAAACCTGAGTTAGATACGTTAATTGATCTGTATTATGATACAAATATCTTAAAAGATGAAAGTTTACTTGATAAACTAGTTGAAAAAAACTTAGTTTCAACTGAAATTTCAAAAGAAGAAAACAAGATTTTTTTAACTAACCTTGGTCTTGATCTATGTACCAGCATGATGCTTGATAAAATAGAAGATAAAAAAGAAACTTTTGAGAAAAAAATTAGTAATCTATCCGAGAGATCAGTCAGTGTTCTAGTTAATAGGATTATTTATCATAACAATATGGAAAATGAAACTGGAAAAGTTGAGCCAGTGAACAAGATATACAATCTTGATGAAAGTAATTGGTATGAAAGGGTTTTACTTAAAAGCGATAAATTTGTCTCAGTTATGAATAGTTTTTATGGTATTTTAGAAAAACTTTCATTTGTAAAATCAGTTGATTCAGAAAAATATTCTTCACCAGAGGTTGAGGGGTTTTTGAAAAAAAGATTCAAAGATGTTATGGATTTAACCTGGTCTGAAGAGGATTCCCTTAAATTTTATTATTTCTTCTACATTTATGCTCAAGATCAGAAAAATTTGATTAATTTTAGTGGAGACGGAGAAGAATATAGATCTATGTTCTATAAGGAAAAAAGCAGTACACCTGATTATTGGTTTTCTAGTAACAGGTCTGATCCTAGATCTTTACTTTATAA
>CAYYOO010000101.1:0-4878 GCA_964473335.1 uncultured Thermoplasmatales archaeon | reverse complement strand
ATTTTTTTTATTGTTTAATTTCTTGTTCAGCTTTTTTTAATTCTTCTTTCATCATTTTATCTAATTTTTTATCTACACCTTGTTCTTTTGCAATATCCTGCATACTAGTAATAATGTCTTCCCAAAAAACCTGTTGAGAACATGCATAATCCCACATCTCAAGACGTGTTGCACCGTCTACTTTTTTAAATTCTTCGAGTAGATTTTCCTTCCCTTCGTCATCCATCTTTACGCCTCCTTTTTTTCTTTAGCTGCTCTTTGTTGTTTTAAAATATTTATCCTTGCTATTTTTGACATATTGTCCATTATTTCGTCCCATATTGCTTGTTGGTCGAGTGCAAAAAACCACATATCCATTTTTTGGTTTATATCAGCTTTTTCGAAGTCTTCAAGAAATGCTTTTTTATCTTTTTCATCCATAATTTTCCCAGCCTAAATCAGATAAATTTTGTGTGTAAAATAAATCATTTCTTAGTATTTAAAACTAAATACTAAACATATTTATAATAGAAAAAATGAGGCAATTTTTTTCTTAATGAATATAAAGTCCGCCGTTCACATTGATTGTTTCGCCGGTTACATATTTTGAAAGATCAGAAGCTAAAAACAAGCATGCTCCTGCAATATCTTCAGGTTTACCTAGTCTTTTGAGTGGTACTTTCTTTGCTCTTATTTTTCTTTGTTTTTCTGTGTAGTCTGAGATTATATCTGTATCAATTGTCCCTGGTGCAATAGCGTTTACAAGTATTTTTTTGTCTGCTAGTTCAAGTGCAAGGCTTCTCATAAGACCAAGTTGACCTGCTTTTGATGTTGCATAGTCTGAACCATGTGATGAACCTCTGAATGCAAGCTGAGAAGAGATAAAAATAATTCTACTGTCTTTTTTCATATATGGCAAAGATTCTTTACACATGTTATATGAACCGTCTAGATTTACAGATAATACTTTGTCCCATGTTTTGATAGATTGTTTTTCAAAACTATTTCTGTAATATATTCCTGCGTTGTTTACAAGAATGTCAATGTTTTTCTTTTTTTTAGTAAAAGTTTTGATGATTTCTTTTACATCTTTTATTTTTGATACATCTCCTTTGAGTAGTACTCCATTACTTCCTTTTTCTCTTACTTTTTTAAGTGTTTCTTCAGCTTTTTTTTTGTTTGAAACATAGTTTATACCAACAAAACAGTTGTTTTCAGCAAATTTTATTGCAATGCCTTTTCCTATTCCTCTAGATGCGCCAGTTATAATTGCAGTTTTATTTTTAAGCATTTTAAAATCTCTAAAAAAACATAGAATGATTTTTGTTAATAACTTTTTTGTTTTGAAATTTGATAGATTAAAATGTTTTTTAATACTTTCAATTCACCCATATTTAGTTTTTTAAGTCAGAAAAGTAGTTACTATTTTCCAAAAAAATTCTATTTGGGAGGTATAAAATTGAAAACAGCAATATACAAAAATAATCTACAAAAAAATTTAAGGAATAACTTAATAAAAACAGTTCTAAAACCAGATATAGTTGTAGAATCAGGAATAAAAAAACTAGATGATATGATATGTGGTTTTAAAGCAGGAAAGATTACTTTTATAGAAGGAAACAGCAGTCTAATACATGATATACCAAACAGAATCTGTGTTAATACCTATAAAACATTTTCAGAAGATTCGATCTATATTGATGGCGGAATGCAGGTTGATCCCTATAAGATAACACGATATTCAAAGAGGATGGAGATAGATCCAAAAAAGATGCTGAAACATATCCATATCAGTAGGGCATTTACAGTTCATCAGATGTCAACTCTCATATATGATATGCTTGAACCAATAATAAAAAGATACAATCCAAAAACACTAGTTATATGTAAATATCCATTGTTATATCTCGATAGCGATGTAGAAAAAAAAGAAGCACAAATTCTTCTTAGAAATAATATTTCACATATCAAAAAACTTACAAAAAAATACAATCTTATAACTATTCTTACAAATCCTGATGCTAATCTTGTTTCAAATACTAGAAACGTTACTAGTATAATCAATGAAAACGCTGATGAAATAGTAGATATTACAAAAAAAGAAAAAAGTATCCAGATAAAATTAAAAAAAGAAGGGAAAAAAACAGAGATTTTTACTGATTTAAAAAACCAGACAAGTCTTTATTGTTTTGGGATGGTGACATAGATGGGTAGAACTGTTCCTTCTTTTAGAAACGTAATTGAATCATTTGGCTGGGAATGGAATGATTTTAAAAAAGCACTTAGAGATATTGACAAAGAAGCCTTCGAAGAACTCATAAATCATGCGCGAAGACATGCAGCAGCAGGAACGAATATGGCCAATCCTTCTTCTTTTGAACCAGTTGTTATGAGCATTCTTTTAGAACATGAAAAAGTAATTAGAAAATTAAGAGAAAATGATAAAGGGATATATTCTTGATTGTTACCCAGAGTATAATAAAAATAATATGATTCTATGGATTTCAGGGAAAAACAAGACCTATAAAATTGAAGAAAAATATGAAGCAAGTTTTTTTACATATTCATCAAAAGAAAACCTGTATCTTCTTTTTTCAATATTAAATAATCATCCATTCATTGAAAAAGTAAATTTTACTCATAGAAAAATAGATCTTTTTTCAAAAAAAGAAAAACTAGTTCTAGAGATTCTTCCAAAAAACATTGGTCTAGTTAAAAAAACAGCTGAACTAATAGATAGATGGGGTGGTTTTCATAAACACAAACTTTTCAATGTTGATATACGTATTCCTACTAGATTTCTTGAGGAAAAAAATATTTTTTTTAATTCTTTTGTAAAATACAATAAAAAAAACTTTTTTTGCAGTGAAAAACAATGGGATACAAGATATAAGCATCCAGATTATAAAAAAATATTTCTTGAAGTAAAACAAAAACCCAAAAGTAAAAAACCTTCTTTTGATGTTCCTGTTTCTACATTTCTTGTTGATAATTATATAATTGCTGAGGAAAACGAAACAGATACACTTCTTTCTTTAGTTAAGTTTATAAAAAAAATAGACCCTGATATAATCTATACAAAAAATGGAGATAGTTTTTTGTTTCCATATCTTTTTTTTCGAGCAAAAAAACTAGATATCTCTCATATTTTTAATCTAGGTAAAGACAAACAAAACAATAATCCATCTAAAAAAGAAAAATCTTATTTTAGCTATGGTAAGATAATATACAGACCTTCTTTTTATATTCTAAAAGGTAGAGTCCATATTGATAAAAGCAACTACTTTTTTTATGGTGAAAGCGGTTTTAATGGTCTGCTAGATATATCAAGATGTTCAAACATTCCAATACAAATTTTATCAAGACTTGGCCCAGGTACTGCAATCAGTCAGATGCAGGTAAACTGTGCGATGAAAAAAGGGTTTCTTGTTCCATGGAAGAAAAATATACCTGAAACTTGGAAAGATGGTATGGATTTATTAACATCTGATAGAGGAGGAATTATTCTCGAACCAAAGGTCGGCATCCATGAGGATATAATTGAACTTGATTTCTCTTCTCTTTATCCAAATATAATGCTTAAATATAATATCAGCCCTGAGACTATGCTATGCAACTGTTGTAGAAAAGATGGAATTATTGTACCTCAACTAGGCTATAACATTTGTACAAAAAAGCAAGGGTTAATTCCCGAGGTATTAAAACCTATAATATATAGAAGGTTTTTTTATAAAGCGAGATCAAAAAATAAAAAATATAACAAAGAAAAATACTATGAAATGCAGACCGCCTGGAAATGGATTCTACTTGTGTGTTTTGGATATACTGGTTACAAGAATGCCAGGTATGGAAGAATCGAGTGTCATGAGAGTATAACTGCGTTTAGTAGAAATATTCTTTTAAAAGCAATGAATGTAGCTGAAGAAAATAACTATCAGGTCCTGCACGGGATTGTTGATTCTCTATGGGTTAAACCTCAAAAACATGCTACTAAACCAATTTTTCTCTCCAGGATAATCAGTAATAAAACAGGGATAAGAATGGATATTGAAGGACGTTATAAATGGATTGTTTTTTTACCATGCAAAGAAAACAATATTGGTGCGTTGAATAGATACTATGGATTATTTGAAACAGGAAAAATAAAGGTTAGAGGAATAGAGATAAGGCAGCACAATACACCTGTTTTTTTAAAAAACATGCAAAAAGATATGCTAAATGTTTTTTCAAGAGCAGAAAACAAAAAAGAATTTTTAGATTTGATTTATTTTTCTTTAAAAGTTATTAAAAGATATGCTAAAAAAATTATCAATTCTAATGTTGACAATAAGCAGTTAGTAATTAAATCAAGGGTATCAAAAGATATATCTAGATACAAAGTAAACACCCTTTTAAAATCTGCTTTAATGCATTACAAGGATCAAGATATCAATATTGAGTTGGGCCAGAGTATAAGTTATGTTGTATCTGATCAAACATCAAGAGATTATAAAAAAAGAGTATGTATCAATTATTTAATAGACGAAAATACAAAAATTGATGTCGATTTTTATCTTAGGCAGATTTCAAAATGTGCTGAAAGTATACTAATTCCTTTTGGTTATACTAAAGAAAAAATTCTAGATGTGCTTTTAAAAATTAAAAAAAGTGAGAAACATAATGTATCCATTTTACCTGGAACTTGAACTTGTAAAACCAGTCATTGAATACTTTAAAAGCAAAGATTATATAGTAAAAAGAGAAATAAGAATAGGGTTCAACAGAGCAGACCTGGTATGTTTCAAAGGAAAAAAGGTATTAGCAGTCGAACTCAAACTTAAAAACTGGAAAAAAGCAATAATTCAAGCAAAAAACTATCAACTTGGTGCAGACTATGTATATATTGCTTTTCCTTTGATG
>CAYYOO010000100.1:0-5001 GCA_964473335.1 uncultured Thermoplasmatales archaeon | reverse complement strand
TTTTTCCTCCTTTTTTGAGCTGCTTTTTTTAGATGATGTTTTCTTTTTTGTAGTTTTTTTCTCTGGTTCTTTCTTTTTTTGTTTTGTCTTAGTTTGTGTTTTCTTTTCATCTGTGGATTTTTTCTTAGTTTCTGTTTTCTTTTTTTCTTTTGGTTTTTCTGGTTTTTTTACTTCTTCTTTTTTCTCAGTCTTTTCGCCCTTCTTTTTGACCTTTTTTTCTGGTTCTACTTTTGGTTTATTGCTTTTTTCTTGTTTTTCAGTAGATTCCTCTTTAATTTCATCTTTTTCAGCTTCTTCTGTTTCTTTTTCTTCAGCCTCTTTTCTTTTCATTTCTTCTTCGATTTTTCTTTGTTCTTCTTCTTTTTCTTTGATCTGTTCTTCAGCTTCTTTTTCGATTTCTTTTTTTGTTTCTTCAGATAAATCTCTTTCAAGTTTCTGTCTTCGCCATTTGTCAGTTAAATTAAGTTTTGTGATCAAAACGTTACTTGGATGAATAGGTTTAGCTAGTTTGTTTCCGTCGGCTTTAGCCATTGTGATGCCTTCTATCTCTATCCTATGTTTTTTCACGTTTACTTTTGCAACTTTGTCTTCATGGCCTTTATAGCTTCCCCTCATAACTTTTACAGTATCTCCTTCAATTATTGGAATAGCTCTTCTATCATATTTTAGGATTAGATTTTCATCTAAATGGGATGCAAGCCACTTTCTTCTCTTATGTTGTGGTGCGTTAAACATTAATTTTCTTTGTTTTCTTGGTTGATATGATTTCATATTATAACACCATTTTTATACTATTATAGATGCATTTGAAGCAATCTTTGGATATCGCTCAGCAGCTTCTAAAGCAACAGGGCCTTTTATCATAGAGCCTTTTGTTTCTCCGGTTTCAGTTACAATGACTGCTGCATTATCTTCAAATTGTACCATGGTTCCATCAGGTCTTCTAAAAGGTCTTCTTTGACGTACGATTACAGCTTTAAAAAGCTGTCTTCTCATGTCAACTGCTCCTTTTTTTACGGTTACAATTATCAAATCTCCAACTCCAGCTTTAGGATACCTTCTATGTGTACCTTTGAGTTTAGGAGTTTGTACGATTTCAACTATTTTTGCACCTGTATTATCAATGCACTCAAGTCTTGCACCTTTTGCAAGACCTCTCATGGTTGTACCAGCGATACCTTTCATTTTTATTTTCACCTATTTTACATTTTTTCTATTGTAACAAATGATATTGTTTTACTGAGAGGACGGCATTCAGCGATTCTAACTCTGTCGCCTGATTTTACTTTTAGACAAGGTGGACAGTGCGCCATATATTTTGAAGTTCTCCTCTCATATCGTTCGTACTTTGGAACGTAGTGTCTATATTCTCTTTTTACAACTACTGCATTGTTCATTTTATTTGAGCAAACAATACCAGTTATAATCTGTCTTCTAACAGGAAGTTTTCCATGGAATGGACAGTTTTTATCATCACATGTTTCTTGTGGTGGTTTTACGTTTACCCCTATGTTTTTTGCTTTGGGTTTATCTTTTGCCATTTTGTTTTTTCACCTTATTTTTTTGATTCTATCTTCAGGCCGATAATTTATATCAGAGCCTGAAAGCTTTATCTTTTTACTGTGATATGTGAACTCAAATATTGCTGTTTTTTTTGCAATCTTTTTTCGTTCACCATTGATTTCCAACAGAAAGGTATTTTTTGTCTCATCAAGTACAAGACCTTTTTTTCCTTCCCAGTTGGGATCAGTACATCTTATTATCTTTACTTTTAGCCCTATCAACTCATCACGAGCGAGGTTTTTGTCAACCATATTTTCCCTCTTAATATAGGATATTCTCTTATTGATTTGAAAGGGTCCTTAATGTCTGTGTTTTATATTTTTTTATATTACTTCTGCTGTGAACCCCATTTTTTCTAGAGCTTCTTTTACTTTATTTCTGTGGTCGCCTTGAAGTTCAATTTTCCCTTCTTTTATTGTTCCGCCGCATGCACATTTTGATTTCAGTTGAGTTATCAGTGAATCCATGTCTAGATCATGACTGTCAATTCCTTCTACGATAGTCATCATCTTTCCATATCTTCGCTTATCAACATATATAGATATTTTTTGTTGTTCACGCGCGATATCTTCACATACACATATTTCTTTAGGAAGACCACATACTTCGCATATATCACTCATTTATTTTTCTCCTTCCTCCCGCATGATAGTAAGGAGCTTTGCAATACTCATCCTGAGCTGACGTATTTTGCCTGGCGATGGTGGCGAACCACCCATTGCAGCAACACCTTTCTCATGCATTAGTTCGCTTTTCAATTCTTTTAATTTCTCACTTCTCTCTTCAGAGCTGAGTTCACGTATTTCTTTAGCCGTAATTACCATTTAAGCAACCTCTTCAAGTATTTTTTTCAGATTTTTAATAATATTCTCTGCGGTTTTTCCACCTATACCTTCGATTGTTGCAATATCATCTGCATTCATTTCAAAGATTTCTTCAAGTGATTTTATTCCAGCTTTTTCGAATTTTTTAATTACAGATGGGCCTATGCCCTGTATCTCTGATAATTTCTTTATATCTGTAGTTTTTATTTCTTTCTTTTTTTCTTTCTTTTCAGTTTTTTCTTTATCTTCTTTTGTAGCTGTTTTAATATTAATTTCATCAGGTAACTTTGAGTCAGGTTTCATAATTCTGACTTTTACTCCTAAAACACCTGCCTTAAGTTTTGCAACTGAATAACCCTCATCCATTACTTCACGAGCTGTTTCACCACAATATTTAACGTGTCCTTGAGTGAATTTTTCTGTTCTATGACGTGCACCAGTTAGTTTTCCAGCGATAATCACCTGGCAACCCTTTGCCCCTGATTTCATGATACGTCTTACTGTTGAATGTCCTGCTCTTCTAAAATGCCAACCACGTTGTAAGGCTTCAGCTAGTTTTTCAGCCATAATTTGAGCGTTTAACGATGCTCTTGCCCCTGCTTCTTCTATTTCAATTTGTGGATTTTCAACATTGAATTTTTCTTTTATGTCGGCGGTTAACTCTTTAACTTTTCTTCCGCCTTTACCGATAACCATGCCTGGTCTTTCTACAACGATGTTAATTCTAGTACCCATAGGGGTTCTTTGGATCTTCATTCCACCAAAGCCTGCACCTTCGATCTTTTTTATTAAGAATTCTTTTATGAGTATTCTGTTTGTATTTTCTCTTATAAATGATCGTTCTCCAGTCATTACTCTACCTCTTCTATGATTATTTCAAAATTTGTCGTATGGGTATTTTTATCGGTGGCTCTACCTTGAGCACGGGGCATAATCCCTTTTATTACTCTGCCACCATATGCCGAAGCATGTATTATTTTCATATTCTCAGGATCAAATCCTTTATATTCAGCATTGTTCTCTGCGTTTTTAAGGATATTAAGAATATACTCAGCTGCTTTTTTAGGATAGCTTCCAGGCCCAACTCCTTTTTTATGTGCTCTTTTTTTCTTATGAACCAATGTTGGTAAGGGCCGTTTTTTATCTCTAACATCCTCTAGATATTTTTTCGCATCATTCAAACTCATATTTTTAATTGCACGAGCAATGTTCATAGAGTCTTTTTTCGAACAATGCAGTTCATATCCATACGCTTTTGCTGTTCTATCTGGATCTACATCTTTTGAATATTTCATTTTTCATCACTTCAGTGGCATAAATTTAGACGACCTAGTAGCTCCAACTCCAGGTCCAGTATGTTTTACTTTTTGTCTTGTTAATGCAAATTCACCTAAATAATGTCCAACCATGTTTTCAGTTATATCTACTCTATGGAATTCTTTTCCATTATGTACATATATTGTGTGGCCTACAAAATTTGGAAGAATGACCATATTTCTACAATGTGTTCGAATGGTATCTCCCTTTTTTGCCTTCAAGATATCATTATAAAGTTTATTTTGTCTAACAGTTAAACCTCTTTTTAAGGTTCTACGCGTTCTTGATGAGAGTAAGGGTAATAATTCGTCAAGGGATAATTTTTGTAGTTCTTCAAGAGAAAGACCTCTGTATTTGAATTCTTTCTTTTTAAACTCGATCTTTTTTCTTCTCTTTTTCCTTTGGCTTCTTGATGATGTTCTAAATCCTTTTTTAGCTGCCATATTATTTATTTCCTCCCTGTTCTTTTTGCAGCAATACTTCCTACTTTTCTACCCGGTGATGCCCCACGTTTAACAGTATATGGCTTTCCTACATGTTGATGCCCTCCGCCTCCGTGAGGATGAGCAACAGAGTTCATTGCAACACCACGTACTATTGGATATTGTTTCCCTCGCCTTTTCATTGCAATATTCTTTTTACCTGCTTTCAAAAATGGTTTATCTTTTCGACCGCCACCAGCTATAACTCCAATTGTTGCTTTACAGGATGAATCAAGTGTTTTAAAAGAGCCAGATGGAAGCTGCACTACTGTTTTTGTTTTAAAATGGTTTACAACTGTTGCGTTACTACCGCCAGTTTTTACTAGTTTTCCACCATCCCCGGGTGAAAGTTCTACATTGAAAACAGGAGCTCCTTCTGGGATATCGCCGATCTCTAAAATATTTCCAACCTTTGTATCCTCTTTTTTATTGCTAATAATTATCTTTTCTCCTACTTTAATTCCTTCAGGAGCAATAATAAATGTCTTTTTGTTATCATCAAATCTAATTTCTGCAAGTGGAGCAGAGCGTGCGCTATCATGGACAATGTCGGTTACGGTTCCTTCGATTTTTCCTTTTATGTTGTATATGTATTTTACATCACCTTTGAATCTATGTGATGGAGCATTGAACTTTGTCTTATTTCGCCCACGCCTCTGTTGGATTAATCTTTTTCCCATATTTTATTACCTCTAGAATATTCCAATTCTCATTCCAATATCTTCTGCGTTTACATCAGAAGTGAATTTTACAATTGCATGTTTGCCATGTTTTGTGATTCTTGTGTTAACTTTATCTACTTTTGTATCAAACAT
>CAYYOO010000099.1:0-5037 GCA_964473335.1 uncultured Thermoplasmatales archaeon | reverse complement strand
GCAGTTATGGAAAAATATATAAGTTATGTAAGACATATCTTACCATGTGATATTATGGATGTCGCTATAACAAAGATGAGTTCAAAGGGTCAAATCGTAATTCCAAGTAATTTAAGAAAGGGTATTTCAGTTGGAGACGAATTTATTATAATAAAGGAAAAAAACAAGTTTATTTTAAAAAAAATTGTCGATTTAGCAAAAGATCTCAGACATGAAATAGAGTTTGCTCAAAGGGTTGAAAAAGCATGGGATTCCTATGAAAAAGGAAAATTCAAATCCAAATCTGCTAAAGAATTCTTAGAGGAACTTGATAAATGCTGAAGGTTGAATATTCAGATGATCTGTTAAAAACAATATCAAAAATTAAGGATGCATTCGTAAAGGAAAAAGTTAAAAAACAAATTAAAAAAA
Source organism: uncultured Thermoplasmatales archaeon (assembly GCA_964473335.1). Taxonomy (GTDB): domain Archaea; phylum Thermoplasmatota; class E2; order DHVEG-1; family DHVEG-1; genus CAYZTD01. The sequence continues at coordinate 4,626 of CAYYOO010000099.1, read as the reverse complement.
TAGTTGAAAAACCCACAATAGGAAAACCAATGAAATATGCTAGAAAAGGCACAAGGGAGATATATATTGGATCATATCGCCTAGCTTATGCATATATTAAAGATAAAAATAAACTGGTTTTCTTGGAATTATATCACAAAGATGAACAATGATTTTAAAAAAATATTAAACCTGTTGATTAGAATTTTTTTATCTTTAACGGACCTGCCGGGATTCGAACCCGGGATCTATAGCTTAGGAGGCTATCGCCCTATCCAGACTAGGCTACAGGCCCACAAATATCTTATTCATGCATAATAGTATCTATATTAAAAAAGTTGTTTTTATTTAATTTACACATAAAGCTAAATTTTATATTCTATATCTTATTCTGGCTTTAGAGGATTTTATATGAACGACGAGAAAATAATAGGGATAATACCAAACACGCATACCGGGCTTTTTGGAAACAAATGCTACAATCTTGTAGTTACTGACAAAAGATTAATTGCAGCAGAACTTACTTCTCAAATGATCAAAGATTCTGCAAAGAAAAATGCAGATGAAAGTAAGGCTAGAGGCGAAGGGATCCTTAAAAGGATGGCGTCAACTATGTTTTCTGGAGTAAACTATCACGAAAAATATTTTTCAATGCCTGTAGAACAAATAATATCTGAAAATCCTAATAACTTTGTGATAGAGCCTAAAATGGTGAGAAAGATTAAGGTTTCATATAAAACTATAGATGCAGAACAAAATAAATATCAAAATGAAATAAAGATAAAATGGACTGGTGGTAAATCAGTTTTTAGATTCAACTCTATTTCAAAAAAAGATGCAAAAAATATTTTAGCAAATACATTTAATATTTAAATAACAAATAAATAAGTTTGATTCGAACGGGCGGTCTATAGCTTAGGAGGCTATCGCCCTATCCAGACTAGGCTACAGGCCCCGAATTAAATAAGTGGTAAAGAAAAATATTTTAAAAAAGTTGGTTTTTTAAAAAATGTATTTATGTTTTAAAACATGTCGATTCCATCAGGAATCTTATTTACTCTACTTAAAAATCTAGCCTGATTTCTCCTGTAGCTAAAAAGAACATCTGCTTTTTCGTTTTGAATGTCCCAAGGTTTAATTATCAATAGATCGCCATCTCTTAATTTTTTGATCTTTCTTTTTTTACTGCCTGGGATTCTTGCCATTCTTGATTTACCATCTGCACATGCAACCTTTAGTCTTGAACCTCCAAGTCTTCTATTTACTATTGCAAAAAGCTCATTTTTATGTTTTTTTGGTAAGGGTAGCCTAATATTTAGATTATTATTTTCATTATCCATAAATAACACAACTTATTCCCTTTTTATCTACTTGAAAGGTTTATATAACTTTTGGACTTAAAAATCAATAATTTTGTTCTATTGTGAAAGTTGCTGTATTCCCATCTTTTACTTTTTCTTTGTTTCTAATTTCCTTTAACCTAATTGTTTCATACTCTATTTCTTCTTTATCTAATAAATCTGCTAAACCTGGAATGTGTCCATCTCCAACAACTGCAATTACCTTTTCAAATTCTTCATTAGCGTTTACTAATTTATTCTTCATGTATTGGTTTCTTTCATCAATTAGTATCTTTTTTATCGTTGGAAATTTTTTCCCTATTTCACCCATGTAATAATCAAAGTTATCCTGGATTTTGTCAAGTTCTTTTTCTACTCTTTTTTTACTTACAAAGAACCCTCCAAAACCTGAAAGAACAAGTTTTATTTTTTCTCTTATTGTCATTTCTTTTAGCATCTTTGAAAACATGAACCGTGCATCCATATCTATAAATCCAATTGGTTTTTGATGGCTCTGTGCATAGTTTATTGTTGTAAGCATTTCTTGGCCTGCGATGACTCCGTATTCTTCGGCCATACTGTTCTGGAATCTTGAAAGCATCTTGTATATCATTGGTTGTTTTTTGCTTTGTTCTTTGTATTTTCCCGGGTCTTTTTGTTTCATCATCATTGCATTGAATCTCTGCTTGTCTAGTTCCACACATAGTATATCTGGGTTTTTTTCATCAAATATTTCTAAAAGTGAATCTGATAGATTGAATACATGGCCAGTTCCAATTAACGTTATCATTTTTTTCATTCTCTTGATTTTGTTTTGGTATAAAGTGGTTCTTCATTTAATTTTTCTTTGCAAAATTGATTATTTTTACGTAAATAGTCGAAATTTTAATCGACAATATTATATACTTCGGATTACAAATATATATGGTATGGGAAAAGTCGTGGATGATTATAGAAAGGATGAGCTATCCCGTGCATGGATAGCAATACAAAAAGAATTAAATTTAATCTAAACTCTTCTTTTATTTTTTTATTAATAGCGGTAATGCTTTGATTTAAATGGTCCATTGATTGGAACGCCAATATACTCAGCTTGTTTCTTATTTAGCCTAGTTAGTTTCACACCAAGTTTGTTTAGATGCAATCTTGCAACTTCCTCATCAAGTACCTTTGGAAGCATATAGACGCCAGTTTCATAGTTATCATTCCATAGTTCGATTTGGGCAAGAACCTGATTAGTAAAACTATTGCTCATAACAAAGCTAGGATGGCCAGTCGCACAACCCAGGTTTACAAGTCTGCCGCCAGCAAGCATAAATATCTCATGACCATCTGGAAAAACGTATTTATCGACCTGAGGTTTGATATTTATCTTTTTTGCATTACTTTCTTTATCAAGTTTTTCAACTTGTATCTCATTGTCAAAGTGCCCGATGTTACATACAATTGCCTGGTCCTTCATGTTTTTCATATGATCAACAGTAATCACATCACAGTTACCAGTCGCAGTGACATAGATGTTACCTTCAGATAAACTATCTTCAACAGTTTTTACTTCAAACCCTTCCATTGATGCCTGAAGAGCACAAATGGGATCGATCTCAGTAACAATCACGCGTGCTCCAAAACCACGCATAGATTGGCAGCATCCTTTACCAACATCACCATAACCACAAACGACAACTGTTTTTCCAGCGACCATCACGTCAGTAGCCCTTTTTATTCCATCAGCAAGGCTTTCCCTACATCCATAAAGATTATCAAATTTACTTTTAGTGACACTATCATTTACGTTGAACGCTGGAAAGAGAAGTGTACCTTCTTTTTGCATTTGATAAAGCCTGTGAACACCAGTAGTAGTTTCTTCAGATGCACCTTTAATGTCCTTTGAAGCATTATGCCAGCGGTCTGGATTCTTCTTATAGATCTCCTTAAGACAGGCCATTAACTCTCTAAAATCCTCTTGGTCTTCACTATAATCCTTATCAAGAAGTTCAGGGTTTTCTTCAACCTCATAACCCTTATGGACCATGAGTGTTGCATCCCCACCGTCATCGACAATCAGATTTGGACCCTTTCCATTGCCAAAATCAAGAGCTTTTTGGGTGCACCACCAATATTCCTTTAAGTTTTCGCCTTTCCATGCAAAAACTGGAGTTCCTGTTTTTACTATTGCTGCTGCTGCATGGTCCTGGGTGGAATAGATATTACAACTTGCCCAGCGGACATCTGCACCAAGCTCTTTTAAAGTCTCAATTAGAACAGCCGTTTGTATCGTCATATGTAATGAACCAGTTATCTTTGCATCTTTGAGTGGTTTTTTGGACCCATATTTCTTACGTGTAGAAATAAGTCCTGGCATTTCTTTTTCAGCGATCTCGATTTCCTTTCTACCAAAATCCGCTAGATTTATGTCTTTAATCTTATACTCATCTGTTTTTAATTCCATTATTTTTCACCTTTTTTTAATATGAGTTTTGCATCAACGACACAATAATCATCTTCATAGATAAATACAGGGTTCAGATCCATCTGATCTATATGATCCATAAGTTCTTCACCGATTTTTGAAACTTTCATAAGTAAATCAATTACTTGATCTTTATCTGCTTTAATATTACGAAAGCCTTCTAAAAGCTTTTTTCCCTTTATTTCATCAAGCATCTCAATTGCAGATTTTTTGTCCATTAAAGGAATTACACGGAAGGTTACATCTTTATAAAGCTCAGTATAGATTCCGCCTACTCCTACCATGATTGTAAGACCAAATGTTGCGTCCTGAACTAAGCCGATTATGACTTCAACACCTTTTTCAGCCATTTGATCAATTAAAATATCTTCTTTTGGAAATTTCTTTTTGAATTTTTTGAATTCTTCTTTTAGTTGATCTTTATTTTGAATATTTAATTTTACTCCGCCAACATCTGTTTTATGTAATATTTTGCTGCTACATACCTTCATTGCGACAGGAAACTTTAGATTAATATCTTTTAGATCTTTTTCTTTTTTAACAACTTTATATTTTGTTGTTTTAATCTCATATTCCTTTAGTAGATCCTTTACTTCTTTTTCTGATAGAGCACCGCTTTTATCAATGATCTTTTTAATTTTTTCATTCATTTTTTATTCCTTTTTTCTTTTATCAATCACACGTTTTGCCTTTAGACCCTTTTGCTCAATACCATTTGGCGGAAGAATTGTTACACTAGGTGTGAAAACTATAACTTGTTTGATGTCGTTAATTAATTTTCTCTCTAAATTTTCTTGCCCTGTCTTGCTCAATAGTTTCTTTGTTTCAACTTCAACA
>CAYYOO010000098.1:0-5072 GCA_964473335.1 uncultured Thermoplasmatales archaeon | reverse complement strand
TCAGCGGAAAGCAGGTACAGTTTATACCTCCCCATAATATTAAACCTTAGTCCCCCATTTATAAATGAAATCCATTAAATAAATACTTTTTCCAAGGTTTTCTTATCTGTTTTTCTCCTTATGGAAAGCCGCCGACTCTGAGGCTTGGGTCTCCAAGAAGTATGAATTCCTCTAAGGTAAAAATATCTTCACCTTTATTATTAAGATAATCTATCTGTGAGTGAGTTAGCATCTCACCTACTGTTATTCCTTCATAATAAGATTTAAAAAAATGTACATCCAGATAACCAGCACCCATATATACGCCATCTTCGTCTACAAGAGTGTAAGCGGGTCTTGTAGAACCAATTGCAGCTATCGAACCGCCTCCTTCTTTACTTACCATGGACCATGCAAAACATGGAAAATAATTATCTGGGTTATGATCGAATCCAGTTAATAATCTAATGATGTTTGCCATTTTGGGATAATAGTTTTTAAGACTAGTCATATTAAAATCAAGTTTAGCAGTAAGACATGCATCAAAAAAGACTATTGGAAGTTTATCATTATTTTTTAAGCCCTGCAAGAAGGGAGTATAATAAAGAGGATTTGTAATGCCCATTTTACTTCTGAGAGCATTTGCTCTATATGTCCCCCAGCCATGTTCAAAACCATGTCCGGCGTATGTTAAAAATCCAGCACCTCTATTAATAGCTCTGTTAAAGGTAAAAGCATTAAGATTTCTTTTTGAAGACCAGAGTTTTATTGGTTCAAAATCTGGAAGTTGCTGAGATACTTTTTCATTAGTTATTTCACCTTCAAAAACATTAAAAGGTGCTAATTTACCAGGTGGAAAAGTATCTCCTCCTGCTAGAATAATCTTTTTGAACCATAGTTGGTCGTATGTGTTTTTTTCATAATTTATGATTTTATTTACCATAGTTTTTACTTCTTTATTGTTTCTGCAGGCAATCCTTCCGATATGGACATCAGGATAAAGATCTACATTATCATAGTTATATACCTTAGGTGGAAATGTTTTATATTCATAATCAGCCTCTCCAAAAACATCATTATCATTTGAATCCCAAGTGCAAAAACTAAAGTTCTCATCATAAATATCTGCATAATATAAGTCAGATAGGATGTTACTTCCAAAACCTCTCCAGGGATATGCATCTGTTGATCGTATTGGTAATTTTTTTATAGAACCTACTAACAAAACATATTTTATACTCAAATTGTCTAATTTTTCTTTTATATAAAACTTAATTTTTTCCTGAGCATCTCTACCTTGGTAATTTTCATATATGTAGTCTAAAGTGGTAAGGTTTGTTTTGATATTATAATTATTTTTATGATTGACTAATTTAACTAAATCAGGTTTAAACTCCTTAGGAGAAATTATTAGTAGATCAACTGAGTTTTCTTTTTCTGATTTAAAAGAAGGTTCATCATAGTCAATCTCAATTTTAATGTCTTTTATGTATTCTAGTTTGTTTTCCTCAGATAATATATGTACAGGATACACATCTAAAGATATAAACAAAACATGTCTATTTTCTTTATTTAAACCAGTACCCTTGTTTATTTCATACCAATCAAATTCAGTGTTGCTGATTTTCTTTTCATTTTTGATTTCAATCAAATTACTATCCTTCATTGTTGTTAATTTCTGAAAATGATTTTTTGTCAAAACCTGGGATAAGTCTTTTTCAAAAACATTAGATATACTTGTATTTATGTTTTTTATATTTGAATTAAAGGGCAACTCAAAAGTTTTTGTAAAAAAAGGTATTTTTGGGTTGTTATCAATAGCTTTTATTTCATTTGCTTCTTTGATGTCTATTTTAATGAAATTATCGTTTTTGATGATTTTTGGTTCAGAAAATGCTTTACTAAATTTTATTTTTCCCTCAGAAGAATCTTGTTCTTCTATTGCTAAGTTGTTTCCTAGTACTGAACATCCTGATGAGATTATCAAGAACAAAATAATTCCAGATACAATTATTTTATTTTTTATCATATTCTCCCTTCCTAAAAAAGTATATTAACAGGTGTTAATAGTTATATAAATACGGTTTATAACTCTTTTGCTTTATTTATTTATAAACTACATCCAAGCATCAAGCCCGGTCTGTTCAGTAACCTCGATCTCTGAAAGTCCAAAGGCACCCTTGATATAATTCTGGATCATATCCTTATACCAATCTAAATCGATTTGACTCTTGTCTTTTAAAAGATCAACAGGAAACATATAATCAATGGGTTTTACACCGCTTTTAGATGGACTAGAAATACCTGGCAGAGGATTTTTAGTAACAACAAACTTGAACTTAACTCTGCTTCTAATCTTTTCGTTAAGTACTTTTTCAAGAGCATTAGCTCTTTTAGCAAAAGTAGAAAGAGAACCATCTTGATTTGGCTTATATCTACTGGCAGGCTGAACAGATTGAACAAGTGTTAAATCTTCAAGTTCTACCTTAGTTAGATCAAGTTTTGCAACAATATCGCGGGTTTTAACGCCAATTAGCTCACGAACTTTTTTTCTTGCTTCTTCTTCATCAGACCAAACAGGAATTTCTTTTAAAACTTCCATCATAATTTCTTTTAAAACGATTCTTGCGATGTTTGCTTTATCTGAACCCTTGAAGTTGTTTCCTTTAGTAATCATATCAATTTTTTTGTTTTTTGAATCAAAAATAAGATAATTTTTGTGTTTTACAAAGATCATTGCGTCATGCTCTTCAGGTTCAAGTTCAAACTCTGGGTAATTAAGTTCTTTTCTCCATTTAGTGTTACATTCTTCAATTGCTGAAAAAGCATCATCTGGTTTAGTGATCCATTCTTTACTTTTTTCATCAAATTTGATATCAAGTTTTTTTGCAAAATCAGGAATACTAGTCATTGATTTTGAGCAACCCAGGTAGATTCCATCTGTATCACCGTAAACCACGCGAATTCCCTTGTTTTCAAGATATTCTAATGAATCAGCGAGTATTGCTTGACCTTTTGTAGTAATTGTCGCAGCACCCCATAAATTGAATTGTCTACCAGATACATTAGGAGCACTAAGGATCCCATGAGTTCCACCATTTCGAGCTCCTTTTAAACTTTGATACATCATTTTAGATCTTTGAATTTCTTCTTTTTTACCTGTTTTCTTTATCTCTTTTAATTCCTTTTTAACTTTTGCAATCATGCTCATGATTCCTGTCATAGAAGAATTTACAACACCCGATTTTTTATCGATTTTAACTCCGATCATATACCCCTTGTCTGCATATGTATCGTCCTCAGTTACCTTTCTATATTTAACATCATTTTTTTCAAAAAACTTTCCAGGTATCTTTTTAAGCCAAATCCAGTCATCTGGTGTTTCATCTGATTTAGCATATCTTACGGTATCTGCACCAATGTTCATTGCCTTCAAAATAGTTGGATACATAGCTCCAACGTCAGCAACAACCACATACCACCATGGTATGAAATGAGAGTTTGCATCTTTATCAGGTTTTAGTGTCATTCCACCTGGGAAATGATAGTTTAATCGCTCATCTTTATCTTTTGCATTTTCATTATAAACAACATATGGATCTTCCATCCAATCTGGCATCTCTGTACCATATTTAACTACTCGTTTAAGTTCTTTAGAGAGTTGATCTTTTTTATCAATTGATTGTTTCACAATTTTTTCTTTTGTGTTGCATCCCTTGTAATATTTAACGAGTGTTTTTGCTGTACCCATAACTCTACATATAGGTGGCATTATCTTTTTTTGATAATACGCCCGGATCATAGACATATGGTCCCACATGTTTACTGCCCCTGAAGAAAGAAGCATATCAAATGGCATACCAGTTGTAAAAGATAAAGGAAGGACTTGTTGAATTAAATTAAGTGTAACACCAAGTTGCTCTTGAACATCATGGATATTATATTTACGTGTTCTATCATCGATTTTGATTTGTGAAGGAGATAGAATAATACGATCTTTAATATTAACTCCAAGGAAGGGAGCAACAGCTTTTAGGCTAAACTCGTTTAAAAATGAATAAAACTTTCTAACTCCAAGATATGTATCAAGACTACAAGGATAAACCTGAGTGATTTTATTTCCAACTCCAAAATGATATGATTTATCTTCTCGAGAGTATTTGTTTAAAAAATCCCAAAAAACATCCTTTTTTTCTTTAGATAGACTATCATTATATGTTTTTAAAATCCATTTAAGCCTGTTATAAATTTGGGTGTTATCAAAACCAACGATGTTATGACCTGATATGATATCAGCTTTCATTAGAACCTTACAAAAATTAAATAGATTATCTATTTCGTCATTGGTATTTTTTGAATCTACTTGCTTTATATCTATTCCCTGCCAAGTATCAGGACAATCAATTATATCAAAACTAAATTCTTCAGTAGAGAGATCCTTGGATGAATCGAAACAGACATTGAAATTTGCATAACCAATCATATCGACAGGAACATTATCTCTTCCTTCAGAGTATTTTGTAGTTTCAATGTCATATACAAGGACATTTAATGTCTTTTTTTGGCCTTTGCTGTCAAGTATCCACATATCTTCATCTATCGAAATATCAACCAATGCTCTTTGATGATATGGAATATCATGTTCTGCAGTGTATAGACCATAATTGAAAAACAGATAATCACTAACCTTTGGAACAAAATAGGATTTTTTGGTAAATACCCTGAAAACCTTTCTTTTCTTTGAAAAATTAGAAAAACTTCTGTATTCTTCAACCTCGCCGATATTTTCTATTTTTGAAAGATATTCTGAATTACTGTTTTCAAGTTTTTTGATAAGCCTATTTCTTGCTGAGTCAATACTATTTCCATCAGAAAATGCAAGAAAATACGGTTTATGATATTTTGATACTTTTACTGGTTTTTTATCCTTGAAATACAAATAATCAGGTGAAATAGAAAGTAACATATCATTCATTTTTAAATAACCCCAAAATTACTATGCTTGTATACAATTTTATTACTTAAACTCTTAGAATTAGTTTTATCACCTTTTAGCAAGAAGACCACCTCAATTCATTAGGTGGATGAATTGC
>CAYYOO010000097.1:0-5169 GCA_964473335.1 uncultured Thermoplasmatales archaeon | reverse complement strand
ATGACCTTCAAATAACTGCTCCAATAATGTGGATAGATGGTGAAAAAATTGTTGGATACTTAAGAATTCGTAAATGGATTCAGGATAATTGATTTTTAATCATGTAACTCTTTTATTGTTTCTTTCATTTTTTTGTACCAATCATCGATACATCTGTTAATCTTTTCCTTAGCTTCTTTGTTTGTAATGGGAGAATATATATGGTAATATCCTCCTTTTTTGAGAGTTTTTGTTTTTTTTATACAAAGTCCACTGCATACAAGTCTTTGAAGTGATCTATAAATAGTGCTTCTTTCTTTTTTTAACATATCTGCAAGATCTGTTGCCTGAACGCCCTCTGTTTCCTTTAGTTTTTTATATGATTTTATATCAAGCTCGTTTAAATCAAACACACATTGTATTACATCATTGCAACATATGTTTTTTTCCGGGTTTATATATTTCATTTTCTTGCTATACAATATTTTATCTTATATATAACGGTTGTGCTAAAAGCATGCACAAACATTAAATAGGTGAACAACTATTAATACAAAAAATGAATAATGAACTAGAAAAAATAAAGAAAAAGAAAATGGAAAAATACATTAATAAATACATGAAAGGAGAAAAAAATATGGAAAATATGCCAGATACACCAATAAAAGTAACAGATGCAGATTTTGATGAAGTTGTAAAAAAATATGATATGGTAGTAGTAGACTGCTGGGCTCCATGGTGCGGTCCATGCCGTATGATTCATCCTATAATAGATGAACTTGCAAAAGAAAAGAAAGGCGAAATTGTTTTTGGGAAACTAAATGTTGATGAAAACCAGAATACCGCTTCAAAATATAATATAATGAGTATACCTTCATTATTGGTTTTTAAAAGTGGAGAGCTTGCTGATGTACTTGTTGGAGCTATGCCAAAGGAAATATTAAAACCAAAAATAGAAAACTATCAATAAATTAAGGGTTAAATTCTTATCTTTATTTTTCTATTTCTAATGCTAGGTATATACTATGACAAGAAAAAGAGCAGAGATAAAAACAAGGAATTCTTTCAAAAAATCTCTAAAAAAACATAAGATTGAATTAATGATTTTTTTTATACTAGCACTATTTTTTATTGCATCAGTATGGCTTGTTTTATCTTACGAACCAAATGAAGAAAACAATATTCAGGAGGATAGTGGAAAATGGTTATTTGCATTGGATACTCCTTCAGAATATGTAGGAGGTCATAGTGAGTATCAAACAGGATATATTCCTACATTAGTAATTGTTGATTTAGATGGCAATATTGTACATAAATCCGCTGGTGTGCATACCAAAGAAAATCTGTTAGAACACATTGAAAATGCGCAAAATTCTTCTAATACGAGAACAAAAGCACCTGATTTTACCCTTGAAACCTTATATGGAAATAAATTTACTCTATCTGATTATAAAGGAATCCCTGTGGTTCTAGATTTAATGGCTGTTCGTTGCCCCCCTTGTAAACAACAAATGCCAGAACTACAAAAAGTTAAAAAAGAGCTAGGTGATGAAGTTGTTATTCTCTCAATAGACGTTGATGCCGCTGCTGGTTATGAAAATGCTAAAGATGTTATTGAAGCCTTTGGAGAATATATAAAAGAGGAGTAGCAAAATGTATTACAACACTAATATTCGAAAATTTGTTTTTCTGTTAATCTTTGGAATGATTTTTACAATGCTAGTTTTTTCAGCTAGTGCAGAAGTTAATGTTGAACTTGATCCAGAAAAACCAAAACCGCTAGAAACAATAACTTTTAACGCTAAAATTTTAGATGTTGCTGATAAAGAAAAGGTATTTTTGATAGTTGAAGAATGTGGTAATGAACCTGATTTTGGATACATTTGTTACACTGATAAATTCAATGAAACCATGACTGAATCTTCTAATAATAATTACACTGCTACTATCAAATTAAGGCATGAAAATGCAATTGAAATAAAATATCAGCTTAAATATCTCAAACAAGATGGATGGGTAACATTTCCAGATAATAATGAATTAATTGAACTTGATTTAGATACATCTAATCAAACAAACAATGGTCAAAATCAAGATACAAATAATAATGGATCAGATACTCCTGGTTTTGAAGTAGCAACAATATTTATAGTCTTCACTATAATATTACTTATAAACAGAAAACGATTAAAATGAAGTTTCAAATAAAGCGTTTAATCGCCCAAATTTCAATTTTTATTTCTGCTAACTTAGGATCAGTTGGGTTAAAGACAGGCTTTTGTTATCCTTTTTTTTATTGTAATTCATGTCCTGCAGCAACTTCTGCTTGTCCGCTTAGGGCACTAGAAGTAGGTGTTTTCCAAAATAGTTTTAAATGGAAACTTTTACTTTTTCCTCTTCTTATTCTTGGTTTTTTTGGTGTTATTAGCGGTAGAGCTATTTGCGGATGGGCATGTCCTATTGGACTACTTCAGAGAGCGACTTCACCTGTTGCAAGAAGATTAAAAAAATTTCCATTAATCAAAAAGATTGGTAATCTTAGTATAGAAAAAAGAATTCGGTACATTAAATATTTTGTTTTAATTGGTTTGGTATTTTTTACAACAGCTATTATAGGTTTTATGTTCACAGAAATATGTCCTGTCGGTTTTCTTACAGGTACAATTCCAACATTGTTAATTTATCCAACGGAATTTGTTCCTAACCCTGTATTTTTCTTACCTGCACTTATCATATTTATTCTATTTATGATACTGATTCTTACCGTAGAAAGAGGCTTTTGCAGATATTTTTGTCCACTTGGAGCATTATTTGCACCGTTCAACAAGATTAGCATGTTGCATGTTGCCAGGGTTGACGAGAAAACATTTGAAAAAGAATGTTTGCATTGTAATGCCTGCTCAAATGTGTGTCCAATGGGTATTGATGTTACTAAACTAAATCGAGATCCTGAATGTATTCTCTGTGGAAAATGTGTTGAAGCGTGCCCAAAGAACCTTATAAAATTCGTTAGAAGGTAAATTATGATAGTCAAATCAAAAAAAGGTCCACTTAATCAAAAAAAATTCATTGCTCAAATAACCATTTTGATAATAATTACTGGATGTTTTTCAGGCATGATTATTGGAACTGATGTTTATGAAGAGGTACAAGGTCATATTGTAGAAGTTCTCTGTTTGAGTTGTTTAAAACTAGATCCAAAAACAATAGTTGAATTTACATTTGAAACCGTTGATGATACTGCGCATCCAGATTATGTGCTGGATAATTTAAGTTCGGGGATTGTTGTTCTTCACTTTAGTGAGGATGCTTGTCCTGGCTGTGACATTATGTATCCAGTTATGAAAGATTTGCTCTCTGTTGATTTTGATAAAGGTGGTGTATATTTGACTCAAATCAGATATGAATCAGAGAATATTTCTTATTTCTATACAAATATTGATAGTGAGAAGGCTACATCTGAAAGAACTGATCCATTTGAAACCTATGACATTCAAGATGTTAATGGACTGCCTATGTTTGTTATTGTAACACTTGGATATGATAAGGGAATTATTAAACCTAAATTTACTACTTTATATGCAACACTGGGGCTGGAATCTGATGAAAAGCGATTAGAATTATTAGAAGAAGTTTTAGATGATGCATTTATCCTTTGGAATGAAAACACTGCTGGTTACGAATCATAATCTTAGATCATATGCAATTTTTTTAATATTAAAATAGGATAAACATTCTCACATCGTTAAGTTCAACAATGGTTTTTTTACCTTCATCATCTACTGCTACTGCCTTTAGATCATGTTTAAAAAATCTTGGCCCCTTTAGTGTAAATTCATAAGGCGCTGATGACATGTTTTTAATAAGCTCATCATCAACATACAGCTTTACATAATTAACACTTGAATCATCATCTGCCTGAACTTTTATCTTTGTTCTACCAATTAAAAATGTATTAAGATTTCTTGTTGCAAAAAGTGTTTTTCCAAATAAGTGAAATCTTCCATTTTTAACATTTGTTATTCCTAACTCAGGTGGAAGATTTGGACTTTCAACAATAAAACTTGCTTCACAAACATCTGCGTATTGTGCGTTAAAGGAATTTTCTTTATCAGTTGGATTTGAATATTTCTCTATTTTCTCTGAGTTAAAAATTACACCTATAAGCATTAAATTATCAATATCATAGTTGCTTGCATCAAACGTCTTTGAAATTATTACTTCTTCTTCAGACGGCACTTCTATTTCTTGGTTTAGTATGTATTTGTCAAAACCAAAATGATATCCCTCTCCATTATAATCCTGCCATGAAGAAATTCTTTGTGTTAAGTATATTTTAAAATCACCAGTATAATCTTTTTCTTCAAAATTTAGAATAGATATCTCAATATCAACTTCATTTTCATCTTCTTTATATTCAGATGTTATGTTTAATTCAATATGAGCTACATCTCTTTTTGAAGCTTTATCAATTGCATTTTCAAAAAAAGATTTATCTTTACTGCTTCCAACAACTATTTCGTATCCGCCATCAATATAAACTGTTGGATAACCATAGATGTTGTAATCATTTTTCAATCTATTTTTTGCAGCCTTATTTTTATCTTCGACAAGGCTGATATAATAAAAATTATATTCTTGAGATTCATAAATTTCAGATAAAATATCTGCAATCTCTGGACAATTGCTGCACCATGAAGCAGTTCCTTCCTCGATAAATACATTATGGACAAAATCTTTAGCACTTTCTTTTACTGAAATTGTGTAATAACTACTTCCATCAGATGAAGGTTTTCCAACTGGACCATTTTGTGCTTTGTCGTTTACTGTAATATAGTAATACCAGTCCTTTAGACTACTTTTTGGAATTTCTAGATCATAGCTACCATTTATAATTGATGCTTCAGACCATTCATTTGCATCTTCTTTTTTGTAAAAAATTTTTGCTTCTGAGACATTTTTGTTATCAGAAAAATCTGCATAAATAGATGTAATTTTTCCAAGAGTTCCTGTGGTATTGCCTGTTATATTGTTTATCATTGGTTTTTCTTCATCTATTAAATTATTGTTCTTTTCTTTGTTAGTCTCACCGTATGAGAAGAGTACATAAAAAGCTGATATCAAAATAATCAGTGTAATTAAAATATAAATATATTTAGATAATATTTTCATCTAAATATATATTACATC
>CAYYOO010000096.1:0-5314 GCA_964473335.1 uncultured Thermoplasmatales archaeon | reverse complement strand
TAGATTTTTTGGATAGTGAAATTATGGTTAATAGAGTAGAGAAGACAATATGCAAAAACAATCAAGATATTTCTTCTATTAAGAAGAGATATAATACAAAAAAGATAGTAATAAAATACGGAGGAAACGCAATGCTTGATGACAAACTCAGATCATCAGTAGCAGAGGACATAGTATGCCTAAAAAATAGCGGTTTGAAACCAATAATTGTACATGGCGGAGGACCAGCAGTAAGTAAACAAATGGGCAAAGAAGGACTGGAACCAGAATTTATACACGGACAAAGAAAAACAGATAAAAAAACACTTGAAATCGCAGAGATGGTACTATCAGGGAAGGTAAACAAAGAACTAGTAAGTTTTATCAATGAAAAAAACGGAAAAGCAGTAGGGATATCAGGAAAAGACGGACTACTCGTAAAATCAAAAAAGAGAAAAAAAGAAATAAAAATAAACGGAGAAGTTGAACAAGTAGATCTAGGAAGAGTAGGAGAAGTACATAAGATAAATACAAAACTGATAGAAACACTACTAAAAGATGGATTTATCCCAGTTATATCACCAATATGTGCAGGAAAAGAAAAAGGCGAATTCAATGTTAACGCTGATATCCTAGCAGGTGAGATTGCATCCGCTGTTAAAGCAGATTCATTAATCTATTTAACAAATATAGATGGGATACAAGAAAAAAAATCTAAAATAAAGAGAATAAATATAGAAAAAGCAGAGTCCTTAATTGGGAATGTAATAAAAGGAGGAATGATTCCAAAAGTAGAATCCGCTGTTAAAGCACTAAAAGATGGTGTTAAAACAGCTAGAATAATTGATGGGACAAAAAAGAATTCTTTAAAAAATGCTTTTGAAAAAAATTCCAGTTATGGAACTGTTCTTTATAAAAAATAGGAGAGAAAATAAATAATGGATTTTAAAGAAGTAAAAGAAATAGATTCAAAATATCATTTTGAAATATATGGTAGAATGCCTATACTTCTAAAAAAAGGAAAAGGTTCAAGAGTATGGGATTCAGAAGGAAAAGAATATGTAGATGTACTAGGAGGCATTGCAGTAAATAGTCTAGGGCACTGTCATCCTAATGTTGTAAAAGCAATAAAAAAACAAGCTGAAAAAATCATACACTGCACAAATATTTACTATATTGAACCCCAAGCAAAACTAGAAAAACTACTCTTAGACAATTGTGACATGGACAAAGCATTGTTTGTAAACAGTGGAACTGAAGCTGTTGAATCAGCTATGAAACTGGCAAGAAAATGGGCTGGTAAAAATAAAAAAGGCGGTAAAATAATAACAATGGAAGGTTCTTTTCATGGAAGAAGCTTAGCTTGTGTTACTGCCACAGGGCAAAAAAAATACAGTAAAGGTTTTGATCCATTACCTGAAGGATTTGAAATTGTGCCGTTCAATGATTTAGATGCAGTTGAAAATGCAATTGATGATGAAACCTGTGCTATAATGGTAGAACCAGTACAGGGAGAAGGAGGAATTGTTCCAGCTGATAAAGAATATCTTAAAGGACTAAGAAAACTCTGTGACAAATATGATTTACTATTGATTTTTGATGAGATTCAATGCGGAATGGGAAGAACAGGTAATCTTTTTGCTTATCAAGGTTTTGACGTGATACCAGATATGATTACAATTGCAAAAGCACTAGGCGGTGGTTTTCCAATAGGAGCACTTCTTGCAAAAAAAGAAATTGCATCTGCCTTTGACTCTGGTGATCATGGAACAACTTTTGGTGGAAATCCTCTTGCAACAGCAGCAGCATATGCTTCAGTATCAACTCTCATAGATGAAAACCTTCCTAAAAGAGCAGAAGAAATGGGAAACTATCTTATGAAACGCTTAAATGAAGAAAAAAAGAAAAATAAACACATTTTAGAAGTACGAGGTAAAGGACTAATGGTTGGTATAGTTCTAGATAAAGAAGGAAAAGATATAGTTCCAGCTATGATGAAAAAGGGAGTTCTATCAAACTGTACAGCAAAAAACGTAATACGATTTGTACCACCTTTAATTATATCAAAGAAAGATTTAGACACCGCAGTAGATGCACTTATCGATTCTATCAATGAGGTGTTTTCTAATGACAAATGATGTGGGAATTATTGGTGCAACAGGGTATACCGGTTCTGAACTAACAAGAATTCTAACACAGCACGAGAAAATAAATCTAAAAATGATTACCTCAAAAAGTTTTGCTGGGAAAAAAATATCAGACATACATCCCTATCTCAAAGGAATCTGTGATATGGAATTAAGCAAAATATCACTAGACAAAGTATCAGACCTGGATTTAGTGTTTCTTGCTCTTCCACATGGAGTATCCATGAAATATGTTAAAGATATAGGACTAGATGGACCTAAAATAGTTGATCTCTCAGGTGATTTCCGACTAAAAAATAAATCAACATATGAGAAATGGTATGAAATGAAACATGTCCTACCAGAAGCAATAGATAAAGCAGTATATGGCCTACCTGAACTTTTCAGAAAAAAAATAAAAAAAGCAAATCTTGTAGCAAACCCAGGTTGTTACCCTACTTCTTCGATACTTGCTTTAGCACCAGCTGTAAAAAAAGACCTACTAAATATGAAAGGAATTTATGTGGATTCAAAATCAGGTGTAACTGGTGCTGGTGCAAAACCAAACAAGGCCACGCATTTTCCAAGGGCAAATGAAGATTTCAGAGCATACAAGATTGGATCTCACAGACATACTCCCGAGATGGAAGAAGTTTTATCTATGAATTCAGAAAAAGAAATTAATCTACTTTTTACACCACATCTAGTTCCATTAAACAGAGGCATTCTAACAACAGTATACTGCACATCTAATAAAGACATTACAAATGACAGATTACAAAAAACCTATAAAGAAATGTATGAAAAAGAACCATTTATAAGACTTAGAAAAAATCCACCAAATGTACAATCAGTTAGAGGATCAAACTACTGTGATATATATCCAAAACTGATAGGACGAACAAACCAGATTGTTATCACATCAGCAATTGATAATTTAGTAAAGGGAGCAGCCGGTCAAGCCGTTCAAAACATGAATATAATGCTAGGATATGATGAAAGAGAAGGAATAAATCATATTCCTCTGTCACCATAACTTATAATAAAGGTAATGATATTTTTGAGGAGGATCTGAATGCAGAAAAACATAACTGATGTACGAGGTATCAAGGTAAGAGGATGCCACATAGGTATAAAATCAAAAAGAAGAGATCTTGCTCTCATATTTTCTACAGTTCCTGCTAGTGCCGCAGCAGTATACACTCAAAACAAAGTACAGGCTCATCCTATAACTCTTACAAAAGAGCATCTTAAAAATAAAAGAGCACAAGCAATCATAGTTACCTCAGGAAACGCAAATGCATGTAACGGACCAGAAGGTATGGATGGGGCAAAAAAATGTGCAGAGACCTTAGCTAATGAACTAAATATACATGTAAGTGATGTAATAGTCGCTGCCACAGGTGTAATTGGTGAACCCTTTCCAACAGATAAAGTTGTGGAAGGGATAAAAAACAATGTAAGCGTACTATCAGATAGAAAAATAGCAGGAGACATGGCAGCAAATGCTATAATGACTACAGATACTTTTCAAAAAATTGGATACCTATCTTTTAAAATTGATAACAAAAAAGTAAACATGGCAGGTATTGCCAAAGGATCCGGGATGATACATCCAAATATGGGTACAATGCTTGGTTTTATCGTATCTGATGTAAATATTGAACCAGATCTTTTAAAGGAAGCTCTATCTGAATCAGTTAAAAGAACTTTTAATATGATTAGTGTAGACGGAGATACATCTACAAACGATATGGTTACAGTATTATGTAATGGTCTATCTGAAAACAAAAGAATAACAAAAAAAGATGAAGATTATAAGATTTTTAAAAACAAACTAGAAGATCTATGCAGACATTTAGCAAAGGCAATAATTTCAGATGGGGAAGGAGCAACAAAATTCATAGAATACAAGGTTGTAGGTGCAAAAACTGAAGAAGAAGCAATGAAGGTTGCAAGAACTATTTCTAATTCAAATCTAGTAAGAACTGCTCTTTATGGTAGAGACCCAAACTGGGGTAGAATAATTGCTGCTGCAGGAAGATCTGGAGTTGATGTAGATCCAAAAAAAATAGATGTATATCTTGGATCGAGCAAAAAAACAACGAAAGTAGCAGAAAAAGGCGGGAGAATTGATTTTAATCGTAAAAGATTAAAACTAAGGCTTAAATCATCACAAATACGAGTCAAAGTAGATTTAAATCAAGGAAAACATGAAGCAACAGCATGGGGATGCGATTTTTCCTACGAATATGTAAGGATTAACGCTGAATATCACACATAAAAAAATTATATATTTTTTTTTAGTAAGGGATAAAAAAACTTAATCTAACACAAATTTAGAAAAAGTTATATTCACTTATAGACAATATCATCATGTCAACTGCGGATATGATCTAGTGGTATGATAGTAGCTTCCCAAGCTACTTGCTCGGGTTCAAATCCCGGTATCCGCATATTTTTAAGTAAAATAAATTTAGCAATCTCCATCTCAGATTTTATAAACAATATCAATATATTGTGAACCAAGACCAGGATCTTAATAAATAAGGGATAAAATATGAGTGACATACTTACAAACAATGTAGATTTAGATGAAAAATATCTAGATAAGATAAAAGATATTGATTTTTCACCTGTTTTTATCCTTGGATTTCACAGATCAGGAACCAGTATATTATATAAAATGATAAGTTCCACTGATGAATTTAACAGTTTAAACACATATCATGTTATCAATTATGATACACTTTTATATAACAAAACAAAAGGTAGAGAGAAGAAAATTAAAGACAAACTAAATGAAATTTTTTCAAAAAAAGACAGAGGTATCGACCGTTTAAAAATGAATACTGATTTACCTCTTGAATATGCATTTTTGATTAATGATAACTATATCCTTAGTAAACTTACAGAAAAAAACCTTCATAAATTTTTAGAGATTTGTAGAAAAATACAATACATAGAAGGGAAAAATAAAAAACTATTATTAAAAAACCCATGGGATTTGGGCAATTTTCTTTTCATAAAAAAACATTTACCAAACGCAAAATTTGTTTTTATTCATCGTCATCCACTATCTGTAATAAACTCATCAATTAAGGCACTTAAAGTTTTAACACATGAAAAAACCGTATATTCAGATATGATCTCATCTACTGCCGAAAAAATAGCTAAAAATCCGTTAATATCTGGTTTAATTAAATTAA
>CAYYOO010000095.1:0-5338 GCA_964473335.1 uncultured Thermoplasmatales archaeon | reverse complement strand
ACAGTATAAATCTATTTTTTTAGTTCCAACAGGAAAAAATCACGGACCTGGCGGGTATCGCAGGTATTACTCAGGGTGTTTTGCACTACAGCGCCGTTTATGGCGCTTTCTTGTGCATTTTTGGTTTTTCCGACCAATCCTCCAGACCGTTTCTGTTTAAGGGATCGGCTCAACCAACTACCTTTATCATCTGAGAACAGCTCTGCAAATCTACAATATCTTTTTGTCATCTCTGTTTTTTTATGCCCAAGCCAATAGTTTACCCTCATAAACGAATTGCCTTTTTTATCCCATTCAAGCATTCGAGCAGTACCACACCAATGCCTCATAAGATAAGGATAAAAAGGACGGTATACAGATTTACCATGCTTTGTTAAAAGATGCCTGAGTTTATCACAATTAGACCAACGTTTTTTAGTTTTAGGATCTGGAAATAAAGCCTTTGTAGATTTTAATGCAAACTTTGGACGGATATAAGTTAAATAGTTGTAAAAAGACTTATGCACCGGACTTGTAGCGATAGTTTTTTCGATTCTCAGCTTTCGAGATTTGTTACCTACTTTTGGACGTTTGATCGTTATAAAATTATTACCGTAAGTATCGATTACAACATCATCAACGTTTAAAAGAATCCATTCTTTTTCAGGTGCAGCTCCTATAAAGAAACCGAACCAGAATAGATATTGAATGTAGCGATTAAGATCTCTGTTTTTTACGTATTTATTGTTTAGCATTGCGTAAACAGTTTCAGGTGTGGGAATAGGAACATCATTTGAGTTGTCAGGTATTTTTCTTTTAGGTATAGGATATTTAGGGAATATATCTTCGCAGCCAATAGCAACGGCATACATATACCAAGCGTTTCTACGGTTTTTTAAGCCATGAATCCCTACAGGATTTAATTTTCCATAGCAATTGGTTTCACCATGAATCTTAATATGATCCATGTACCGGAAAAACTGTTTCCAATCAGGTTTATTGAAATCAATAGGATAAACTGCATGCGTTTCCATTTTAGCAAGAAGCTTCATACGGGCTTTTACTGTACTCTCTGCAAGATCCTGTTTTTGTAACGCATGGTTTTTGATATCCTCAAAGGTTAGTTTTTTGTAATCCAGAACACCATAGGTATTCCTTAGACCAACATTATAATTCGGCTGAATAACAATAGGATTATTTACATAGTTAGGTACACGCTCCATGATACCATAGTTTGGTTTGACATTTGAAAAAATAGGCTTTTTTTCTTGATATATTTTTTTCCAACTTTCAGATACACCTCCTGCAGCAAGACTATATTTTCCAATAGTATTCTCTGCAGGTTTAGAATAGGGATTCTTGTTTTTATAGAAATCTATAGGCACTTATTAGCACCCCATAGATGGTTTAACAGCTATAGCAACGATATTATATCCTTGATCTTCAAAAAAAGATTTTATCCTAGAAATATCCTTAGGATCAACTTTTTTGCAGCTTATAGTTATAGCAGCCTTAGAAATTGAGATTTTATAATTCAAATTTTTTAATACGTTCATTTAACTAGCCAAAAATAGAATACGATAATGAGTTTATAAAAATTACGGCAATAGCAGTAACAGAAGTAAATTAAGCCTCAACCTTAACAAAGTAAAGGGGAAACCATGCCCGAAAAACTGGCTAGTTTCATGAACGCAAGAAAAAATCTTGCAACGGGCAACTCCATAGCAAAAGGTACATTAACCGGTGCTGTTG
The DNA here is from genome assembly GCA_964473335.1 of uncultured Thermoplasmatales archaeon. Lineage (GTDB taxonomy): Archaea > Thermoplasmatota > E2 > DHVEG-1 > DHVEG-1 > CAYZTD01. The sequence goes on along the minus strand of CAYYOO010000095.1, from coordinate 3,607 downwards.
GTAGTATCCTTATTGGAGCTTTTGGATTCCCTTATTTAATATAATATATATTAATTTAAAAGGTTTACGTATAAGCTATCCAGAAAAAAAATAAAAAAAAGGTTTTAATTATGTTTTTTAAGGAATTTTTCAACAGCATCAACGACAATAGAATCCAGAGATCCTTCAACCTTACCCTGATCTATAAGATTTTGAATTTCGTTTAATTCTTTTTGTGGTACATCAAATATTTTAACAATTCCGCCCTTAGCATCCACAACTTTACCATAATATTTTTTCATATCTCAATCACACCCCAACTGATAAGGTCAAAAACAAAACCTATAGATCCTGCTATAATCAAAACCCAATAATACTCAACTATAGCAATATGATCGATACCATGATAAAAGAATACAAAAAAACATAACAAAATTTTTTTAGTACCAACCAAAAAAAAAGTAACTACTCACAATTTAGTACAACAAAGTATAAAAAAGAAATACGAAAGAGAGCTAACCAAATTTTTTATAGGTTGTTTTAGTGAGGAGGTATATTTTATATGGGAACGGTTAGCCCCCCTTAAATGCTTATACGATACTGATTAGATCAAGCACCAAAAGCGCCACCAATATAGGATATAATAGCAGCTCCTATCATGGTGATACCTAAAACACCAAACAATATTGTTGCAATTGTTAAAAATGTTTTAAGCTGATCCACAGTATCATTAAGATCATCGCTATCGGTTTGATCTGCATTGGCATCCTTAAGACTATTCAATACTATAGTTACAACGAACATAAGTATTGCAGCACCAATAAGGATAGAACCAACAGCACCGATTAAAGATCCTTTACTACGTTTCTGTGCAGCCATAATTTATCATCCTCCAAAAGCTCCACCAATATAGGATATAATAGCAGCTCCTATCATGGTGATACCTAAAACACCTAACAAAATACTAGAGATTGTAAGGAATGTTTTAAGCTGATCGATCGTATCATTTGTATCATTGCTATCACTTGTATCTGCTGCTGCATCCTTAAGAGCATTTAATACTATAGTTGAAACAAACAACAGTATAGCAGCACCTATAAGAATAGATCCAACAGCACCGATTAATGATCCGCGACTTTGTTTTTTTACCATAAATTCACTTGCCTCTAAAAAAACAAAACACCTGTATTATTAATATAAAATAAGGTTATGAAAGTTAATAACAAGTAATAAAAATAAATTCTAGACCATTACTCTAACAAATAATTAAACATTATAATTAATTAATTTTATACCCCATAATTAACGATGTAAACGTAAATACAACATATCAACAAACCATGTTAAAAGAAAAGAAATTTAATTATATTTACCCCTCCCCCTACATACTATATAACCCAACCAGAGAGATACAGATAGGTACAGATAAATAACATTCGACATATCAAACTACTAGATATAACAATACCAATTATACTAGAAATTAATTAATAATTATATGGGGACGGGTATGTAGGACAGCTAAACCGTCAGCTATAGCTATTTATTACTATCTTTAATCTTAAGATACAAATTATAAGCCTTAGTAGACAAATAATCCATATCCTCAGAATCAGATGTACTAAACAACGTAACGCCTATATTGATACCCTGAATTATAACAGTACGCCCACTTTCAGGAAATATAACTTCAGATTCAGACACCTTTAAACACCTCCTTATAGAACAATAAACCAGAAATAGCACCAGAAACAAGACAAACAGCTAAAGGTACAACAAATACCAAACCATTGCCAAAAAAGCCCATAGCAACAAAACCACACATAAGACAAACAACAAATAGTTTTGAAGCAGCACCTAAACGATCACTTTTCATAATTTACCCTCACGTATCTTATTTTCAACCAAATGGATAACATGATATTTTTCATAAGAACTAAGACTTGTTTTACGCTTAACTAGATTAGACAGCTCAAAATACAGATGCTCCCTTTCAGCTTCATTAAAAGGATCTAACCTCCTATTTTTAATTGGCCCATTTCCATTTATATCAATAACACACATTTTTTACACCTTCTCAAAACTATACAATTCAGAATCAAAACCAACAATATACTTGAATTCTGGCGGAGGATCCGCACAAAGCACCCACTCATTTTGTAGATCTGGCTTAAAATCTTTAATATCATGTGCTGCAACACACCCAACAAAACGAAATTCAATGTTATCAATATTGCAATTATGCACAAACTCTCTAACCAAGGTGGCGGCTCCTGGCTCTGCCAGGTTGCCGCTTTCATTATAAAACTGAAAATAAACCTGTGTACCCCAAACAGATCCGATAAAATCTTTTTTGGACCAGGTATCAAGTTTTGACATAAAAGTACGTTCTTGATCTCTCCAATTTGTTATATTGTTTTTCTCCCAATATTGAAACCGTTTTTTAAAAGGATCACATTTTGACAAACTATACATTTGTTTACGATACAAACAGATAAGAGCATTTGTAAGATCTCCTTTTTTATTCCAGATGTTTTTAGTTATATATTTTTTAACTTCTTTAAAAGCTCCATGTGTATCTTGTACAGCCTGTATATCAACATTACCCATACGCCAGAATTTTGATATCTTGTTTTTATGTTTAGTAACAATTCGATATTTATCTTTATGTTTAAAGGATTTGAACCATTTATCATGGAAATAATATACAACATGACAATGTGGATAACCGCTTTCGTGAGATTCCCATACTCTAAATTTTACAAAAGAGCCTGTACGGATATTATCTTTTAAAGCGACTTTTTTAGAACCAAAATTTTTAACACACCTAGGACACTTCTTTTTACCAATCCAAGTATTACCACATTTAGAACACTTAAACCCACTATAAGCTTGTCTTAATTTGCTTTCAAAAAGGTGCAACTCCTCAGATATCTTATCCCAAGCCTGATCCTTAGTATATTTTTTAGGATCCACAGTAAAAGTAAGAAAAACCATAGGAGTATATTTTTTAGGATCAGTATCAAGAAAATAATAAATAGGTTCCAAACTATCGAGGAAACTGAAACGTTCCTTTAACCTATTTTTATAAACATCATTACCACGTTTAGCACATTTAAAAAAAAGATTACCAACTACATTATTTTCATTATCTGGAATAGTTGTATCAATTGCCTCGAGCCATAAATACTCATTTTGATCTCTCCATTTTTTAGATAGATCTACAACTCGATCAATATCAATAAAATCATTAAAATATGCAGAACGGATAAATTGCCAACGATAACAGCCATGGACATTTTTAAAAAACTGATCTGTTAATTCAAGATCTGTAAGTTTTTGTTGATCTCTCTCCCAAGGTTTTTTTCCACGTTTCTTTTTTTGCAGGACCTGGATAACGGGATCAGTTGCCCGGGGGGTATATCTACTCAAAGTACACCCCCAAAAGATTTTAAAAAAAGATTATGGGAATTGAACCCATAGTTTAATGAGATTTTATTCAGCCAATTTGCACAACTATATAAAAAACCCGTTAAATGTTGTGTAAAACGCTTTCTAAAAAGAGAACGGACGTGGCGGGATTCGAACCCATTTTTCTTGAAGATAATAATATATGAAAATAATATAT
>CAYYOO010000094.1:0-5345 GCA_964473335.1 uncultured Thermoplasmatales archaeon | reverse complement strand
CTATCGAATAATATTTATATGAAACAAATCAGGTATATTTATACATAGCGAAAAATAAAAAATATCCTCCTATTAAAATAAAATAAACAATCGTTAATTATAAGTATGATTATGTTGATTACAAGACATGAGAAGGACAACCTGCGAATACATGATGTGGAATGGGCTCCCAGTCATAAGAAAACAAATTGCATCAAGCATGATAAAGGATTTTGGACTAAGTCAAAAAGAAACAGCAGAGAAACTTGGTATCACACCAGCTGCAGTTTGTCAATATTTATCAAAAAAAAGAGGGAAATTAGACATCACTGATCTTGAATTACTAGATGAAATTAAAATGTCTGCTCAAAACATTATTGATAACGGGAATGGGACAATAATACCTGAAACTTGCAGAATATGTAAGTTGCTCAGAAAAAGTAAAGATTTTCCAGCTTTATGTCCAGCTTGTGACGAATAATAAAATCAAAAAATCTTAGATAATTCATCCCTAGACAAATGATAAACTTCTATCATATGATGGGGGCGATAAGATTCTTTTGCCCGTCTAAGACCAGATATACCCATATCAGATTCTCGATTTATAAATTTATACTCATCTTTTACTATTTTTGCTGTTTCCTGATTAATTGCTTTATATAATCCATCATAATTTATTGACGCTTTTTCATAATGAACAAGTATTGTATCACGACTCATTTCTTCAAAAATAGACATAGCTTCAATTCTATCATCAATTCGAATCAATATACCTTTAAGTTTTAGTTCAAAAAAATTATCAATTGAATAAAAAATGGCATCCTTTTCATGAGACATGATTGGATCTGACTCGCAATCCCTCCATAAACACCATCTTTTCAAAAACTTCTTTATTTCATCCATATTTTCTCTGCTGACTTTTTCAATCTCAAACGCATATTTTCTATGAAATTTATTCAGTCTATTTCTAATCTTTCTATAATCCGAACCTTTAAGATCAGCTAGATCAGAAGATAAATAAATATATTCAAAAAAATCTCTATGAGAATAAAAATTTAAACTTAGATATTCTTTTGAAAGATAATCTTTTACATCATTTGTAATCATTCCAAATGGAAACTTAGCGGTTTGATCTTTTGCTAAAGCCATTACTTCTTCAAAAACATGCTTTTTCTTTTTACCAATAGGCGGTCTAAACCTAGTTATTCCATCAATATTACTCATGATTATTATATTGTCTTTGTAAAAAGCATATTTATAATTACCATAATCCATCCAACTCACAAGTGTTGTAAAAACATTATCGCTATGCAAAGGAGGATACTTTTTATATACCTTTTTAAAAATATCTCTATCATCAAGTGTTATTTTTTTAAAATCATCAACTGAAAGCATAATACTAAACCTTACCTCTAAATTTCATTGGAGTATACTCTTTCATTTCTTTAAAACCTATTTTTTCATAAAAAATATTTTGACCTGGCTCAGATATCAGTCCAATCCAAGATATCTTGTTTTCCCTGCAAATATCTAAAAGAAAATTCACAATTTTTTTACCAACACCTTTTCCCCTATATTTTTTTAAAACTACTAAATCCTGAATATATGCATCAGATATCCCATCAGATAAAAGCCTACCCATACCAACAGCTTTTTTAGAGCTTTTTTCAAAAGCAACAACAAAAACAAAACTGTTTTTTATAAGATTATCAATTTCTGATGAATCAAAACAATCTTTCCACCAACCTGCAGATTTATATAGATTAACAATTTCTTTTTTACTCCATGAATCAACGCTTTTTACTTCAATTTCTCTTAAATCCATATTATTTCAATTCTCAAGGCATAAAATAAATTTGTCTTATAATATAGTTATCAAAATAAACTATCAAAAATTCCAATCATTAATGGAATTGAAATAAGTGAGACAATGAAACTTGCGACCATAAACTGATTTACAATAGATCTATTTCCCCCTGATCTTTCAGTTACTAGTGGTACAGCTGTAACCGGCGGTACTGCTGCTTGTAGTAGTATAATAATTGCAACAACATTAGTTATATAAGATTTGATCAAAATAAGGATTCCAATAAAAACAAGAGGAAAAATTATGTTTTTAATTAAAACAAATTTTGAGACTTCAATAAAATCAAATGAACCCTGTTTTTTATAATCAACATAGATATTTCCGCCAAGTATTATCATTAAGAGAGGAATAGTCATAGCACCTAAAATTGAAAAAACAGAAATTACGATATCAGGAACTAGCTCATTAATTCCAATAATACCAATTGCTATACCAATCAAGGTTGCAATTAAAACAGGATGAAAAATCTTTTTATAATCAATTTTTTTCTTATCTCCCCTGTCAAAGAAAAACTGATAGGTGCTAAAAAAGAAAGCAGGATAAAAAATAGTAAAAAGAAATAATGAAACTATATAAGTTTGATCACCTGGAAACATATTAGAAAGAATTGCAAGAGGAAAAAAGATACCATTCTGATAGAAAAGAGTTACTGCAAATTCTCTTCTTGTATCTTTTTTTGATATAAACATAAATAAAAAAGTAAGAAGAAAAGCAACAACTGTAAAAAAACCCCACCATAATGGCAACTGCCACCAATTAGGATAATCAGCAGGTGTAAAATCAAGAACAATATCAACAAAAACAAGGCTGGGAAGAGCTATATCAAGAGCTAGAGGAGAAATAAGGCTAAGAATTCTACCAGGTACGACTTTTTGTTTGATTATTAAAAAACCAATTAATCCTATTGCTAGTAAAACTGCTACAGCCTCAAAAGTTGTGATAAATAAATCCATAACCTAAGTTAGTAAAACCAAAGCAGGTATTTTTATCTTTTTAAAATAATGTAATTTCTTTAGAAAAGATATAAATCATGGTACTACATTTGTAAATTATTAAAGGGGACATTTATCTAAATGAGTGAGAAGATAAGTATATTAAAACTGATGACTGAGGACCATGCAAAAATTGATACATTAATTGAAAAACTAGAGGAAAAATCAAAAGGAGATTACAGTGAAATGATTAAAGCATTTTATAATTTTGAATGGGAACTGGAAAAACATATTTTCACAGAAGAAAAAGCAATTTTTACAGATTACGATCCAGAAGATGTAAATGAAGGATATAGAATGCTTCCTGAGCTTACAAAACAGCATAACTATATTGTAAACACATTGAATAACTGGAGAACTGATATCAGGCATAAAAGAGTACCAAGAGACATATATGGTATGAAAGAATTTTTAAGAAAACACAGAGAATTTGAAGAACAAGACGTATATCCAAAGCTTGATGAAACACTTGATGAAGATGAAAAAAGAAATATTGTATCAAAGATAAACGAGATAATACAAAGATAAGTTGGAGGCAAAAATTGATGGAAAAAATGATATATAAATGTAAATCTTGTGGGAAGGAAGTTAAAAAGGAAGAAAATGATAAAATTCCTATTTGCTGTGGAGAGGAAATGAAACAATTACCTCTTGATGTATGCCAGTACCCAAATAATCCTGAGGCAGCAAGAACAGAAAGAGACGATGAACCCTGCGATCAGGGTAGAGGCGGATAAAGAAATATTTTAGGAGATGGATATTATGAAAGATAAAAAAACATGTGTTGTATGTGGTGAAGAACACGGCCTTGAAGATATGTATACAATTAAAATTAAAGGAAAAGATAAAAACGTATGCAAGGGCTGTGTTGCAGCAATCAAAGGTTTTTCGTAAAATTTATTTGATAAATTTTTCAAATCTTTCTTTTTTTGCTTTACATATAGGACACACACCTGGCGCATCGTCCCTTCCGCAGAGATAACCACATACCTTGCATCGCCAAACTGGTTTTGATAACTTTGATATATTTTTTGCAGTTTTGTTTTCTTTTTTCATTTTTTCTCGTTTTTCTTTTGATGGCCTTCTCTCTGGAATTGACCCTACTTCTTTTTTACCATCAACTACATCCTTTGATACGTATAATGCACAATAACATGCACCATATTCATTTAGATCAGGATCCCTGTAGTCACAGGGACATATGATATCAAGGTCGTTTTCTTTTTTTCCTTCGGCAAGCCTGCAGGGACATGCTTGATATCCATATCTTTTTTTGTTTATGATTAGGCCTCTAACTAGGTCTTTAGTAAATTCTTCATCTGGGTTTAGATTGTACCCAGCTGCTTTTGCATCATTGTCTAGTTTTTTATAGAGTTTTTCAACTTCTTCATCGCTTACATTAGCCATCATTCCAACTCCTTTTTTATTTCATCTTCTTTAAAACCAACGATACACTTATCTTTGTTTATCACTAGAGTTGGAAAACTACATCGTGGATTCCATTTTTCAAGTTCTTTCATTCTTTTATCTTTAATATCTCCCTCTAATTGATCCATAAAAATATATGAATATTCAACTTCAAGTGAGTCAAGTAATCTTTTTGTTTTTCTACACCATACACACGTACTTAACGCGTATAAAAAAACGTCTCCCTTATTTTCTCCTTTTATATGATTTACTTCGGACATATTTATCTTTCCTAAAATTTATTATAATAAACAAAATCATTTATCTTTCTTTTTTCAGGTCTATTTTTTTCTGCTTCAACCTGCTTTTCTGATAGATCGAGATCAATCTTATCTGAATGTTTACCAACTATAACTAAAGTTATAACATCATACTCATCAGGAATATTCAGAATTTTTCTTGTTTTTTTGGGACTGTATCCAGCAATTGGATGAGCAACAAGACCTAACTCTGTTGCTCTAAGTATCATATTTTGTGTAGCTAGGCCTATATCAAATCTGTAATATAATCTATCATATATCACACAGTCATCGTCTTTTTTACCAATAACAACTATTATCATAGATGCTTTTTTAGCCCAATCATTTCCTTTTGATAGAGCCTCATGCATCTCTTTTAGTTTATCTTCATCATAAACAAAAATATAGTTCCATGGTTGATTATTAAAACAACTCTCTGAGATTTGTGCACATTCTGATAAGTCTTTTATTAGTTTTTTATCAATTTTAATTGGTACTAGTGAACGAAACGCTCTTCTTTTTTTTATTGCTTCTTTTACATCCATTTTAACAGAAACCTCAACTTAAAAGACCTTGAATAATAAGATCTGTTGCTTCATCTTCAGAAAGTCCCCTTGCCATAAGAGTTTGAAGCTGCTTTGAATCAACACTACCTAGGCTTGCTTCATGGGTAATATGTGCTTTTGGATTGTTTACTTCAACTATTGGTATTGCTGACACTACTCCATTATCTTTTACAATTTCTTTGCAGTCTACATGTCCACGTGCATATGCACCTGATGCTGTAAGTTTGGAATATAT
>CAYYOO010000093.1:0-5365 GCA_964473335.1 uncultured Thermoplasmatales archaeon | reverse complement strand
AGCATCCATTTTTTTAGTAGACTTGAGATTATTTTTACTAAAGCTATTCCAATTACTAATGTTAGTATCGCTAGTATTATTTCTATTATGCTTATTCCAAGGATTATATCCTTTGAAAGATTTATTCCTCCAATTATTATATCTGCCATTCTTTCTCTCCCCCGAGAAGTAAAAGTTGAATTGATTATTTAGTATTTAAAGTCTTACAAGAATATATTCAAAAATATATTAGATTGTATGACTACTTTTTTTTATACCTGATAAAAATAAGGATGCAGGATAAACATTTTCATCGATTGTATCTTTTGTAATATAATATACAGGAAATGGATATTTAGCTTTCTTAAGTTTTCCATACTTAACCTCAAAACCATAAAATTTATCATTTTTTCTTATTACTAAATCACATTCTTTGTTTTCATAATAGAATCCTGCAAAAGAATGCCTTTCTTTTATAACAGGTATTTCATAACTCTGTATTATATGGCTTGAAACAGTATGATCTACAATATTTTCTAAATTTTTATCTAGAAAATCTAAAGTGTCATCATAAGAGCAACCTGTAAGATACTGATTTAGGGCCTGTGGAATTAAGCTACTTTGAAATATGATCTTTTTTTGTTTTCTAATAAAATATCTTTTTTTGTTGATATCCCATGCAGGAAGAAGATAGATTAACCTAGAATTTTCAAGGAGTTCAATATATTCTTTAACTGTGTTATGGTGGACTCCTATATCTGATGCAATATTAACAAAATCCAATCTTGAACCCATGGATTTGAGTATTTTTTCCATTATTTGTCTTCCAATATCTTCACTTTTACTACCCTTTGACAGAGCCCCAAGAAAAAGCCTTATCATCATTTCATATGTCTTTTCGTTTATCCTTTGTTTATTTAGATATTCTATAACTGCATCAGGAAAACCACCTGTTATTAGATATGAATAAAATAAATATTCGAATTCATCAAAATAAGGCATTGCATCTTTTACATCTGGCTTAATTGCAGAAAAACTCTCTGTCTTTCTGATTTTGTTTGCAAATTTTTTAATATCTGGATTTTCTATATTATTTTTTAATTTTATAATATTTTCAATGTATTCTCTAAAACTGAGAGGGTTTAAAAAATATTCATTGCCTTCTACTTTTCTACCTGGGAGTCTTTCTTTTTTTGCTCTTATTTTTACCGGATTTGATCCGGTTGCTATAATTGTTAAATCTGTTGTTTCTGCAAGTTCTTTTAATAATATATTCCAATTATTGTGATAAGTTATCTCATCAAAAATTGCTACTTCTCCAGCAAATCTTTGTTTGAAAGTTTCTATTATGTTTTTTATTTCTCCAATGGTATGTCTATCACAAGATATGTAGATTATTTTTTTATTATCCACATTTTTTAACAATTTTTCTATTATGAGTTTGGTGTAAACAGTTTTACCTGCTCGTCTTACTCCTCTTATAAGATATATTTCTCCTTTTTTTAGGTCTATTTTTTTTCTATTTAATACATATTTTATTTTTTTAAAATCTCTATCTTCCTCTTCCCATCTCTCTTGTTTCCACCACGGATTTTGTGAACTTAATCCAGATAACTTTATTGCCATGAATGATAGTATATTATCCTTATTTATAAGTCTTATGATAATCGATTATCATAAAAACGTATTTTTGTGATAGTCCATTATCATAAATTACGTTTTCTTTATAAGTTTTAGATAAAAAATAAAGGATAATTAATCTTAAAAAATTATTTCACATATTCTTTTTTAACATATTTACTAGTATAAAGATTCACTAGTGCTCCATATTTAAGTTTGAATTTAACAATGTCACCAACTTGATAAGAATTATTTTTTATTTGTAAAATTATATGATCACTACTACTACCTAGTATTTTTATGTCCGTATCAAGTGGTATCAGATCATCTGGAATAGTGTCCTGCTTGCCAACTGCAATAATTGCTCTATTTATAATCCCCTCATCTTCAAACACGGGAGTTTCACCAAACGCGTTTTGAGTAATTTTTCCATATGGTTTTGATTCTTTATGCTTATACTCAATAATTTCAGCTTCTAAAATAAAGGTATCCTGATAGGTATCAGAAATAGGAGTTCTATTAACTGTTTCATAACCAATGAGTATTCCTTCTCCAATCCTAAGATTATTAATAATAGTCTTTTCAGGGTTTTTTAACAAAAGGGGAATATTAGCTGAGTTTCCACCAGATATCATTTCAAACTTTATGTTATGTTTTTCTTCAGTTTTTTTAACAATTTCTAAAAATTTTTCTATTTTTTCATTAGTTGGAACAACTCCTCCAAAACATGCAAGATTCATTCCAATACCATATAAAATAATGCCATCAAGATTCTTTATTTTCTTAACTATATTATCCAAGTTCTGTTCTGGAACGCCTTCCCGTAAATCTCCCATTTCAACCATTAAAACAATTTTATGTTTCTTATTTTGCTTTACTCCTTCATCTGATAATTTTTTTATAACCTTAAATTCAGTGTTAAGTGAAATATCAGAAAATTCTACTACATTTTCAACTTCAGAAAGCATAGGTGTTCTAAGCTGCATAAAAGTAGTTTTTAGACCCTTATTTTTCATATCTATAATATTTAAAACTCTAGAATCAGCAATACCCACACAACCTCCATCAAGCATAGCACTAGCTACTTTAATATCTCCACATGTAGCTTTAGTTACACCAATAACATCAATATTTTCTTTTTTTGCTAGTTTAACAACCCTACTAGCATTATGTTTGATTTTTTCTGTATCAATTAAAAGACGAGGATAACTTTTATTTATTTGTATACCTCCATCATATAATTGAGTAAATAGTTTGATGTATCTATTATCTCTTTTTTGTTTACATATTCATTTGGAGCATGGATGTTTCCCCCACCTGGTCCAAATATCAATGTAGGTACTTTTGTTCTGTTGCCAAACAAGTTAAAATCACCAACACTTCTAGTTGAAAACTTACACGGCCTAAGTGTATTTTCCTTATTTTCTATTTTTGACAACTGCTTTATGAATTGATTAATGTAATCTGATTCTTCAAATAGATATGGACGGTATTCAAGTTCAGGTCCTGGTACATGTCTTCTAAAGATCTGTACTTTGGATTTTAACCTTAAGGCCTTAACAATTTTTTTTATCTCACGTATTACTGTTTTTGGTGTTTCACCTAGCATAATCTGTCTGTTAACTAGAATCCTACAATAGCTTGGAACTGTGAATGATTGATCTCCACCTTCTATATTTATTACAACATAATGTCCCCTTCCTCTTTTGATGTGGGTGAATATATCAAATCTTGCTAGTTCTGAAATTAGTGTTGATGCATCATGTAAGGCATTTACACCTCTTGAAGGATGAGATGCATGAGCTGCTTTTCCATAAAAATCTATACATAGAAGTACTCTTCCCTCAGCACCAATTATTGGTACTGGAAAATGTGATTTATGGATCTTCCCGTGGATAAAACAGTAATCGTTTTGGGTTAATAGAGGGGAGGGTTCTGGTACAATTATCAGATCGTAGTCTTTAAAATCAAATTCTTTTAATAGAGTATCAGTTCCAAGTGAAAAAGGGGCTTCTTCACCAAATACCAGACTTAAAAATATCTCTCCGTTGATCTCTTTTTTTCTTTTGGATAGTGCTATCAAAGATTTTATAGCTGCTGCACACCCTCCTTTCATATCAGCAGCGCCCCGACCGTATATTTTTCCGTCAATTTCTTCAGCTGCATATGGCGGATAATCCCATTTATAGGCTTTATTCACTGTTACAGTATCAAGATGACCATTCAGCATTATCTTTGGTCCATTGCCATTACCTATTTTAAGATACAGATTAGAAAAATTTTGGTACTCAAGGTATGGGCTTTTTTCTGTCTGAAATTTTATATCAAAATCTCTTTCTTTGAAATATTTGTAGACATATTCATATATTTCATTTCCATCTCTTGTACTACTAGGTATCTTTACTAGCTCTTTTGTTAAATTTATTAATTCTTTTTCTTCTTCTCTGTTAAGAAGATTCTTGTTCATGTTCTTCTCCGACATAGTGCATCCTATAGTATTTTTTTCTTAAACCCATCTTTTCATATAATTTTATTGCTCTTTTATTGTTTATCTCAACATGTAAAGATAGATCACCTTTTGTTATATCTATTGCTTTTTTGAGAAGCTGGGTTGCTATGCCTCTTCCTTTAACATTTTTCTTTGTAGCAATATATGAAAGATGAAATTTAGGAAAGAAAGTTTCAAATGGCAGTTTTGATAGAATTGTTATTCCTACTAGTGTTTCATGATCAAACGCACCTATCACATGTCCTTTTTCAAATGCATTTTCAACTGCTTCTTTCATCTCTTCAATTGGATCTGTGAACTGTAAAAGCCAGGTATCTAATTTTTTTAGAAATTCTTTGTAAGGCATGTCTAATTCTGATTTTTTTAGTTCACGTATATCAAGTCTGATTGTTCCATCATCAAGAATTATCACATGGTTTCCATCTTTTACTTTTCCTTCTTTTACTGCTTTTATAAAACCTATTACTGGAAAAGAATTTCTGGATGTCATCTTTATTTTCTCTAGTTTTTTTATTTTTGATATGTGTTGCTTTATCTCTTCGTCTTTTACTCCTATTGCACCGCCGTATGTATCATGTATTGCGTTTAGTGCGTCTTGACCGTTTAAACAGTTTGCATTTACCATGTGCCTACTTAGTTTTGTCTTTGTTATGTCTTTTTTATCTAAAAATATCTTTTTTCTTTTTTTCTTTTTGAATGTTTCTATTATAGCGTTTCCGTTATCAGTACTTGCTGCCCATATTTTTGGAAGGGTCTGTATTTCTTCATTTATCCATAGTTCTTTTAATCCTAAGTGAAGACCTGCAACTGATGATCCATTGAATGTTTGACAAAAAACTGTATCTATTTTTTCTTTAAGCTGTTGGTTTATCTCTTTAGCTATATATGAAAATGCATACATGTTCATTAGACTGTTTGCATCTCCAAAGTTTGCATCATACCATCCGTTTTCTTTTGCCTTTTTTCTACTTTCTTTTACACATGCTGCATATGTTTTTCCATTTTCTATTATTTCTATGTTTTCTTCAGAAAGTAGATTTTTTCTTCTTATTCTTTTTTTGTTTGGAACGTAAAACACGCACTTTACATCAAAATACTGTGATAGATATGATAGAGACCCTGCAATGGTTCCAAAGGTTCCCATTGTAATTGTTTTTTTACCTCTAGCTATTGCATCTCTAATTATTAGATATGCTAGTCTATCTTCTCTGTGGCCTGAGGGATTATTTCCTTCTAGTTTTAGAAATATTTTTTTTA
>CAYYOO010000092.1:0-5425 GCA_964473335.1 uncultured Thermoplasmatales archaeon | reverse complement strand
TCCTAAGAGTTGGTGGGAAAAGAAAAAAGCAAAAAACATGGTTTGGAAAGCAATACTCTTATGGGCTGTATTATTAGTTATACTTATTATTATGATTGTATTATACCAATATTTGTAGTTTTTATTTCTTCCATTTTATTTCTATTTCAATTTCTTCTATGTCTGTCACCTTTCTTTTTAAGTTTGGATTTATTTGTACCTCTACTCATTTTTTCCCTTTGTTTATTTTCTTGAATAATTTGCATACTACCATTTTCTTTTCATTTTCATTCTTTCAGTATCTTCATCTTTTCTATTATTATCGGCCTTTGTTTTTTCCAAGTGATTATCTAAGCACAACTGACAAATAGCAACAATTTCCAGTCCATCTGAACCCTTTGTATAATTAATTATCACGTCATTTTCCTGAACAACATTACCACATCTATTACATATATATTTCATTTATTTTACCTCAGCTTTCTAACCTATAACGTATTGCATCAATATTATGCAATGGAAAAAAATCATTAACAATAACATTGTTTGCATCTCCAATTTTCCTCTCCAACATTACTCCTAATTTATCAATACTAATTAGTTTTCCTTCATAGATCTGTGTTTCTTCAGTTTTCTTTTTAAAACCATATCTAACTAGCACTACTACTTTTTTACCAATAACTTTTGTTAGTTCTATTTCTTTCATAATTTTCTACCAGCTTTATTTCTTGATATAACCACTACATCTATTACAGCATAATATTTTATTTCCATGAAATGTTTTATATTCCTGTAACTTTGTTATTGGAAATCGATTACGGCATATGTGACAAATCTTTTTATTAAACCACATAGCATTACCCGTCTTTTCATTTTTATTAATCTAATAATTTATTTGTATGCTCCTAATTCGGCTCATAAAGTGGACAATATTTAGGACAACCATAAATTCCACCCATACCTATTAAACAATTAGATATTCGTAATATTTTTATTTTGTCTTTTCCCTGATCTTTTTTAATTTGATTGTATGTAAAATGTCTACAATCTGTCATCTCTATCATAGTCAATATTATCCTACGTCTCTCCATGATTCTTTTTCATCTTCCTCTTCATCAGTATCTTCTTCCTCGTCTTCATAAATTCCAAGTGATTCTAAATCTTCATCTTCATCTTTTTGAATTCTTTTTTTCTTTTTTGGTGGCATAGTTTTTAAAATCCTCCTTTTGTAAGCTTATGTGCTTTCTAATAGTAGTTATAGCTGAATTAAGTTATTAAGACTTGAGAGAGTTAAAATGGGATAAATATTGTTTTTTCCTTAAAAAACAAGGAAATATTTAATAATTATATCGAACTCACAGGCTTGTAGGATTTATGAAACAAAAAGTGGAGTAATAATTATGGAAATAGTCGGACTTTCTGAACCTGAACTTTATGCTTGGATTATTCTTCCAATTTTAATTTTTTTTGCCCGTGTTTGTGATGTTAGTCTTGGGACCATAAGAATTATTTTTGTTTCTAAGGGAATTAAATATCTTGCTCCAATTATTGGTTTCTTTGAAATTTTGATTTGGCTTTTGGCAATTAGTCAAATTATGCAGAATCTTACAAATGTGTATTATTATATTTTTTATGCTGGTGGTTTTGCTATGGGTAATTTGGTTGGAATACTACTGGAAGAAAAGTTGTCTATTGGAACTGTTGGTGTTAGAATTATTACTCGGAAAGATGCAAATGAATTAACAAACGCCTTAAAAAAATCCGGTTTTGGCGTTACAGCAGTTAATGCAGAAGGTTCAAAAGGAGCTGTTAAGATTATTTTTACAGTTGTTAATCGCCAGAATATTCAAAAGGTTATTAGAATTGTTAAAAAATATAACCCAAAAGCATTTTATTCAATTGAAGACGTTAGATATGTAAGTGAATCTTTGCCATCTTATGAACGACCTTGGTATAAAAGAAAATTTAATTTTTTAAAAGCGTTTAGAAAAGGAAAATAACATATTTATAAAAAATTGAAAAAAGAAAGAGATTATTACTTAATTTTTATTTTTGTAGGTTTTAATTCTGGCTTTGGTTTAACTTTTGGTAATGATAGATGTAATATTCCATCTATGAATTCTGCATCGAAATTATCTGTTTTTAGTTCTTCAGGTAGTTCAAGTGATCTATAGACACTCATAGAGTTACATTCTCGATGTAATCTGTTTTTAACTTTCTCTTCTTCCATGTTTGATTTCTTTAAAATCCATTTCTTAGGCCTATTAATATAAGAATTTCTTTTAGTATTCATCCATGTTTCCTCCCATATTTCCAGGTTGATTGGGCATTGATCTTGTTGACTTTGAAGCAATTACATCATCTATTCTAAGTATCATAGTTGCAGCTTCAGTTGCTGTCTGAATTTCATGATGACCTAAACGTAGAGGCTCAATTACATCATTTTTTAACATATCCTCAACTTTACCGTTATGAACATTAATTCCTGCATATTTGTTCCCTTTTTTATGAAGACGTCTCATTTCAAGCATCATATTAATAGGATCAAGACCTGCGTTTTCTGAAAGTGTCTTTGGAACAATCTCAATAGCATGAGCATATGCCTCAATTGCCATTTGTTCACGGCCGCCAATACTTGGTGCAAAATCTCTAAGAGTCATCGATAATTCTATAGCCGCAGATCCACCACCAACAGTTATCTTACCATCTTCAAGAGCAACTTTTACAACAAATAAAGCATCATGAAGACCACGTTCAAGCTCATCAACCACATGTTCTGTACCACCTCGTAATAAAATTGATACAGCTTTTGGATTTTTACATTCCATTACAAAAGTAAGTTTATCATCACCAAATTTACGTTCCTCAACAAGGCCGGCAAAACCTAAATCTTTATTACTTAGATCATCAAGATTTGCTACAATTTTAGCACTGGTTGCTTTACTGAGTTTTTTCATATCGCTCTCTTTTGCTTGTCTTAGGGAAAATATATCATATTTTGCTAATAAATATTGACCTATATCATCAATTCCCTTCTGGCATATAAGAACATTTGCACCACTATTTTTTACCTTTTCAACCATCTTTTTAATCATGCCTTCTTCTTCATCTAAAAAAGCCTGCAGTTGAGTAGGATCATTAATTTGGATACGTGCATTTACCTCTGTTTTTTTAACCTCAAGAGCAGAATTAACAAGAGCAATTTTTGCATTTTTAATGTTTTTAGGCATGCCCCCATGAACACGTTCTTTATCAAGAATAATGCCCTTTATTATTTCAGTATCATCAATCGATCCACCTTTTTGTTTCTGAATCTGAATATTATCCATATCAACAGAAATCTTACCATTTTCATCAACTGCAACACTTGTAATTGCATCAACGATAATACTTGAAAGAATTTCTTTTACAGCCCCTGCACCACCCTTACTTGACATAGAAGTCATGGCAATTTTTCGTATAATCTGTTTATCATCTTTCTTTAATAAAATTGCATTTTTATTAAGAACCTCAATTGCTCTATCAGAAGCGAGTTTATATCCACGAGTTATAACAGATGGATGAACATTTTGCTCAAGTAGTTGAGACGCATATTTTAAAAGCTCACCTGTGAGAATTACAGCAGTAGTTGTCCCATCTCCACATTCAGCATCCTGGCTTTTTGCAACTTCTACAATCATCTTTGCTGCTGGGTGTTCGACATCTATTTCTTTTAGAATTGTTGCTCCATCGTTTGTTACTACTACATCTCCCATGGAGTCTACAAGCATTTTGTCCATTCCTTTTGGACCTAGTGTTGATTTTACAGCATCAGATATTGCAAGAGCAGCCATTATATTATTTGATCTTGCACCTTTTCCTTTTTCACGAGTTGTTCCTTCTTTTAATATTATTATTGGTTGATTTCCTAACATCATATTTTTTCAAACCTCCAAATAAATCGATAATTTTTTTGAAAAAAAGAAATGAGAAGCAAATGGTAGGAGGAGAATAGTTTAGAATACCTCTACATCGCTCTCATTCTAATCTCAAATGATCAGATATAATCAAGCATTTCATCTTGATTATTTACGGTCTTTCTTATCTTTTTTGTTTTTTGGACCTTTCTTTACCATTTTAATATTTCACATCCTGCCAGTAAGACAATCTGTCTATTGACAATATTATATCAGCATAAACAAATAGATAAGAATATGTAGAAAAAAACAGTGAAAACAAAGAAAAAAAACTATTTTTCGCGGAATTATTAAAAAAAATTAGGGAAAAACTTATTTTCTATCCTAAGGAATTTCCAAAGGGGAAATAAATTCCCTATCTGCTTCCAGAACACTTACAATTTCCTCATCCCTTAAACCTAATGGAAGAAGTTGTGTTCTAATAATTTCCTTCAAATCTTTATAAGATGGAGCAACCATAAAAATTGCCATTCTATGATCACCAGATATTTGATATATGCGCATAACATTTTTTACTTTCTTTACCTTTTCAGTAATGGCATCCAAATCTGAAGATGTAGTTGGGTTTGCAAAAATTATTGCAATAAAATTCAGACCAAGAGCGGTTTTATCAATAAGTGCAGTATAACCTTGAATAATTCCAACACGCTCCATAGCTTTAATGCGATCTCTAATTGTAGTCTCAGATCTTTTAAGTTCAGCTGCGATTTCTTTATAAGAAATTCGAGCATCTTTCTGAAGAAGAAATAAAATCTTTTTATTAATAGCATCAATTTTCATAAACTGTGAATTATAGAATCAAAACTGCTTTATAAAACCTTACTTTTAATATTATATAAAAAATATAGACGTAGACTAGTGCATAATGGGAGGGGATGGGAATGCTAACATAAAAGGATGTTTGCTCTATGTCATACGTCCTTTAGAATCTAATTATTAATCGTTATCTAAGATCATTTAATGTCTTTCCCCAAGTATTTTTAGCTTTCTTTTTTCTTGTTTTTTTAATCTCAGGTTTTTTCTTAATCATTTATTTTCCCTTCTTTTTATCGCCTGAATCATGAAACAATGCTAATGACTATGAAGACTAAGTAGATCAATATCAATGAACCTGTAAAGAATTGGTAGTTCGATACAAGTGGATTTTTCAGTTCAGTCATTTTGTTTTTCACTTTTTTAGTATAATAAAAAACAATATCAGATTTATCAGCATTGAGCTTATTAAACAAGGAAAAAAACAGAAAAATTGGAGAAAGAAAGGGTTTTCTTATTATAAATTTGTATTATGAATTTGGCTTGGTCCTAACACTCTACCCTCTTTTAAATTTAAGTAAATATACGAGATTTGCTCGCTTTTAGGGTTTAAATCTCTTTTTTTGACTGCAATGAAATTCACACATAAAAATTATAGTTTTTCTCCTGTTGAGAGCTTAAGGATGCAGGGGAAGGGATTTGAACATTCCTTAGGACTCTTTTTTTCTTTTAACGTT
>CAYYOO010000091.1:0-5579 GCA_964473335.1 uncultured Thermoplasmatales archaeon | reverse complement strand
TAGAAGACTTGTTTTTGCTATTTTTGATAAATTTGGTAAAAAAATGTTTTTCAAAAGGTCTGAAGCAGAGATTTTTTCAAAGATGATAGATAAATCTCATCTTAGTAGCAGTATGGGTAGAGTTCTTGATGCATTATCTTGTTATCTTGGCGTTTGTTGCAATCGTACTTATGATGGTGAAACAGCTATGAAGCTTGAAAAATATTTAGCTAAGGGTAAAGCTAGATATTCCTTTGAATCAAATGTTAGAAATGGTGTTGTTGGAACATATGATATGTTTAGACAGCTTGATGATAAGGTTAAAGATCCCATGAGTGAAAAAGAAAAAGCCGATATCAGTTTTTCTTTTGTAAAAACTGTTATGGATTCACTTTCAAATATTGCTATTAGATATGCTCAAGATAATAATGTAAAAAATATTGGTATCTCTGGTGGTGTATCCTATAATATTCCTATTGTTAAGATGGTTAATAAAAGGTTAAAAGAAAACGGTTTTGAGTTAATTGTTCACAATAGAATTCCTAATGGTGATGGGGGTATTTCTGTTGGACAAAATATTATCGGTTCAAAAAGAGTATAATTTTAAAAAATATCGTTGTATAAAACAATTTTTTTTTTAACACTTTGTAAGTGAGAAATCCGAAGACTTTAGTCTGCGGATGAATCACGCTACTATTTTTTTATCTGATAATATATTCTTCCTCTTAGACAGGCGCGTCCGCCAAAGGCGGATGCCTATAAGAAAACCTGTCTAGGAGATTTTTGTATGAAATTAGTTAGCGGTAGCCATAGCATTGGCCAAAATGTGTACCATCTTGAGTGGTGTCCCAAGTATAGGTACAATATGTTTAAAGGCGAGAGTAATAAAAAACTTTGCGAAGAAATTTTGTATGGAGTTGCAAAACGACACAATATAGAGATAATTGAGCTTAGTGTAATGTCTGATCATATCCACGTTGTTGTTTGTATTCCACCGACAATGAGTGTTTCCGAGGCTCTTCAACTCTTGAAAGGTGCATCTGCTCGTGAATTGTTTAAAAAAAGAACTTATTTCAGATGCAGATATCCCAGAGGTCACTTCTGGAGTCCAGGGAAATTCTACAGAAGTGTCGGAGATGCAGATACAGAAACCGTGATAAATTATGTCCGTGATCAACGACTTGAACAAAAGAGTCTCAATGATTTTCCAAACCCGGGGCTACCAACCACATGAAGCCCCGTCATTCATGACGGGGAGCAGTCACACATACCTTCCAAGTGTTCAAATCCCTTCCCCTGCATAATTTTTATTTCAAAGGATAGAAAATTATAAGTTTAACTATATGTTTTATTGTTGTTGAATGGATGGGTTACATGATGAATAGAACATTTAATTTGACCTTATTTGGAATGGTTCTGTGTATCTTCTTTTTACTGTTTTCTGTTGAAACCTGTAAAGCGAGTGGAAATACTGATTCTGGTAGTCTGCTAATAAGCTTGGTAGGAGGTATAGCTGTTATAGCTGTATTTATAATGTCTGGCATATATATGTATAAAGATGCAAAAGAACGTGATACTAATGGAATTCCTTGGTTGGTCATAGGTTTACTGACAGGTTTGCTTGGTTTGATAATTTGGCTTATTTTACGACCATCCTATTCTTCAAAAGTAGAGCATCGTGACAAGACAGAACGACCAGCTGGAATAACTATTTTGGCAGTTTTAGAGATGATAATTGGCATCTATACTCTTATTATAGGTTTATCTTGGATATTTATTTTATTTATTCTCCATGAAATGGACAAACCCTCAATGTTAGAATTATCTGGAGTGAGTCAGGCAAACAATAGTCCTATTAACTCTACTATCTCACTAATAGCGTTAGGGGTCATAGTAGTGGTCATTACAATCTTGCATTTTATGCTTGCTTATGGATTCTGGAAAGGAAGAAGGTGGGGATGGGGACTTGGTATAATATTTCCAATAGTTGGAATAATTGGTTCTATTATCCTCTTTCTTGTCAACAGTGAATTGGAAAATCTAGTTATCATCATACCATCTGTAATTATTGGTTTGATTATTTTGATTTATTTAACAAGACCACATGTAAAAGCATATTTTGGAAAAAGTTAAAAAAAGGGGTGTAAAAAAGTTAGAGTTTTGAGCATATAAATAGAGTGAACTGTATGAATGAAAAAATAGAGAGCGTAATCAAAAATGTATATTGTAAAAGAATAGTTGGTAAATTTATTTTCAGTTTCGCTGATTTCTATTACTTTTATAATCTAATTTTTACGGATAAACGCATTGTTGGTGAGTTTATAGATAAGACTCATGTAAGTCATAATCGTCATCTTTTTACCTTAACTTTTTTTAATGCCATGTTAAAAGAAAGAAATATCAAAAAGAATAATATCGAAGAATCAAAATTTAGAAAAAACCTTGATGAAATATTAAAAGAAAAAGTTGAAAATTTTTCGTTAGATTATCAAGATATAGATAAAATATACATCCATAAAGGATTTTTAAAAATAGAAACATCACAATATTTACCATTTGTTCAAAAGAATAAATATTTTCATTTTGATAAGAAAGTCGGATATAGTATTGAGTCAATATTTTTGAAATATTTACCTTTAAAAACACAAAATAAAAAAATACCATTAAGTATCAAACTTAAGGGATATTTAAATTCTCTCTAAAATCTATTTGACAGGAGAAAATGTTATTATTTTACCGGTAAAATGCAGTTCAAATCCCTTCCCCTGCATAAATTTTCGTTAATTGATTTTAATAGTGTTTAAACTTTCATTAACGACTGTTAGATAATATTCGTAAAGATTTTCAGAATTTTTACGGGGTTCATAACTAAAATTTATCTCGAATATTCTGTTGTTTTTTTCAAATAAAAATATATTTGTCAAATCATAATGAATTACATTAGACTTTTGACCTTGATAACTAAGTATCTTAATGGTTTGATTAATAAATATCTCAAAAACTGACATACCGTTAATGGTTGCATTCTTTGTATTTAAGTTATAAATCGTAAAATTGACAGTAACATTGGTAAATTCTTCTGTTCTAGTGTAATATGAACCTGTAAGATTTTTACCATAGGTATAAAGTGATTCATTTTCTTTTAGAAAATATGGCTCTGAAATACCTAATACCGCTAAGTCTTGAGAAGTATAAAAAGATGCCATTTTACCAGGCGCAACATTATCTGACCTATTCCAACCCTCTGGAGGATTAAATTCAAAGCCAAATTCTTCATTAACATATTTTAAATCTTTCAAAGATTCTTTCTCAAAACATCCACTAAAAACAATAGCCAATAGTAAAACAGCAATTAAAATACTCAATACTTTTATTCTCATCCTATTCTCCTCAAAAACATAAAATATATTGTTTCTTAATAAACTTGTCTTATTTTATGTCCAACAGGAGAAATAACAGTTTTTTTGCCATTAAAATGCAGTTCATATCCCTTCCCCTGCATAAATTATATTATGAAGCAATAGCTCATCTTTAAAATATACTTGCTCTATCTTTATTTTTTTCTAAATTTTGGGTTAATATCGTTTTGAATTCTTTTTTTACTTGCTTTTTTTCTTGTCTGTTACATTTATTGTAATCTTTTAGTAACTTTTTTTGTGATATTTCATTAAGTTTTTGGATTTTGAGATCTTTTGACATTTTTTTCATTATATCTACTTTAAGATAAGGTCCACACATGAAAAAATGTTTATTGAAATTTTCTATAGAAAACTTATTGACATCTTTAGTGGTTAAATCATATTTATCATATATTTCATCTATGGTTTTTTTCATTTTATTAAAGGAGGAATTGACAAAGCCTTGCCTCATAGACATCCATGAGTTTTTTGTTGTATAGCACATCATACCATAATAAAGTGGTAGAACTACTGATAGTTTTATCTTTTCCTTGCTAGGTAGTTTCTTATAGCATTTTTTACAAATAATAACAAGTTCTTTATTTTCGTTTAAGAATCTTGTATGTGTTTTTCTAAACCAGATTCTTTTATTACAAACGGAGCAGACATATTCCATGTTTTTAGGAATTTGAGAAACGTTGTTGTTTTTAGAGTCTTCATATTTATCGTAACAACTTAGACATAGATTCTTTCCTTCTGATTCGTAGTATAAATCAACATTTTCTCTACATGAATCGCATATTACCATATTTTTATAATCTCCTTTATACCATCGCTCTTTAAAAAAACATGTTTTTTTTTTGATATTATAAATATCTTACTTGTCGTAATGTCAAAAAGTAAAAAGCGAATATTTTTTAATTTTTTATTCTAAATAAGAAATATTTTTATACAAAAGTTTGTATCCAAACAGATAGACAAAAATAAATGATATATATGATACTAAGATAATTCTTGGAGATTATTACATTTATAATTAATGATATAACAAAAAGCGTATAAAGATAAAAACCCCATTTTTTATATTTATAAAGGCCTATTATTGAACATATAACCAATATGGCTCTTTATATACTTTTTTAATGTTTTTATGGCTAAATTGGCGTTCAAATCCCTTCCCCTGCATAAATTTATTATTTTTATGTGAAGTCCCAACTATTTTTTTCTCCATGCAAATCAAATAATTGACTATTAAGATTAATTTGAATTTTTATAGTCCCACTACAATTTGTCAACATATCTCCCTCATCAATATAACCGTTTGGAAGTGTAGCATTGCCTGATGCTAAAATAATATTTTCCCAATAGAGCATATGTCCAAAATGTCCATCTGATACAGCCGAAACAGTTAATGTATTATTTGTTGTGTCTGGTTCAAAAAATACTGTAGGGAGAGTTGGAGATGTTCTAATAAAAGTATACTCATATTGATAGATAATAAATCCACTAATCAATATACAGAAAAGTAAAATAATTAGCAGTATAATTTTAAGTATCTTTTTACCTTTGGTAACTTTATCCCATAGTAAAACCCCTATACCAATGAAAATTAAGATAATGCTTAGTAATGGAACATAAAAAGGCGCTAACTCTGGATAAAAACTACCTGGAGTAACAGTACTTTTAGATATATACCAATAATTCATTAAAAGAAAACCAAAAATTAAGAATAACAAAGCAATCAATAAACCAAATAATTTTTTTCTCATCCTGTTCTCCTCAAAAACATAAAATAAACTATTTATTTATAAACTTGATTTATTTTACAGATATCGACTGTAATCAATAATCAGGTTAAAACACCGGAGTTTTGAAGTTCATATTCCTTCCCCTGGATTTATTTTCATAGAAATATAAAAAAATAAATTAGTGTGAGAGCTATATTTTTTAAAAAAATTATTTAAACTTTGAGTAATTGCCTTGTTTTAACAATGAGTAAAAATAGAGATCTAATTTTAATTCTATCAATTGTAATAGTTGGTATGTTTATTCCATTCCTCGGCTCAATTGTGATAACTTTTGGTTTGGATATAACACTATTAAGTACTTGGTCAAAGATTGCCTCGACTTTTGGATATTTTCTTCTAATTTTTGGAATAGAACTTTTGATAGTAATGCTGTATTTCACAATTTCAAATAGAA
>CAYYOO010000090.1:0-5584 GCA_964473335.1 uncultured Thermoplasmatales archaeon | reverse complement strand
GTTTTGAGGAGAAAATATTGGCTCAAGATTCAATTGAAAAGGTTTTAGATGATTTACTCAGGCTTGATGATATATTAGCATGTATGGTAGCTAGACAAAATATGATAAGTGTGATGCCAACAGATGGAACTGATAGTTTTAAATCAGAGGTAAACCAAATTTGGGATATACTTCATAGAGCTATGGATGATGTGTTTAATGTTATTCGTGATTATTCTGCTACAGGGCTGTCTGAGATGGAATTTAGACTTCAGGATTATGAGGCACTTTTTTATGTGTTTCCAGATACTGAAAATGCTTTAGTTGCTATTATTCCAGCTCTAGCAAACAAGGGCCTGTTAGAAGTTGAAATGGAAAATGCAAGACGTGAAATATTAAAGATTATGTAAGATTAAAATTATGGTAGGGATGATGTTAGTTAATGGATGAATTTAAAGCAGCAGTTGAAATTTCTAGAGAGTGGGATGGAGAAAAGGTTGCAAGTGAAATTGTTAAAAAATTCAAAGATAAAGATTTGAATCCAAAATTTATACTTCTTTTTACAACCATTCATTATGAAAAAGAATTTAAAAAAATTTTGAATGGAATCAAAGATGCTTTTCCAGATACTCCTCTTATTGGAGGGACTGTTGCTGGTTTTATCACCAACGAAGGTTCTTATACTAGAGGAGTGACTGTTGCAACAATTGATTGTTTGAATATGGATGTTTCAGTTAGTGCGGGTAAGGGGACAAAAAAGAACCCAGGGAAAGCAGTTGAAGAATTTTTAGGAGTTAAAAAGGAAAAAAAATATGAAAATCAATTAATTTTTGATATAATCTCTGGATCCATTATACCTGAATTACCGAAAATGGGGCGAACTAACGTTTCTTTTTCAAAATCAAAAAGTAAAATTTTTTCAAGTTTACTACCTATCGCTGGAAAATTTGGAACCGGTTTAGGTAAAGAAGAAGAGATTATAAAATTGATATCAGAAAAAAGACCTGAATCATTTATATTTGGTTTATCCTCAATGGATAACGGTAAAATGATAAATAATTTTCAATTTTTAAATGAAAAGGTCTTAACAAATTCTATAGTGGGTATGACCATCCAAAGTGATTTATCATATAACATTTCCTTTTCTCATGGGTTAAATCTTACGGAAAGAAAATTCATAATAACTGATATATCGGAAGATAATAGGATAATCAAAAAATTAGATGGAAAACCTGCTGTTGAAAGATTTATGGAAGTTATGGGTTGGTCAAAAGAGTTAATAGGAGATTTAGATAAATTTTATAGAACGACTTTTTTTTATCCATTTGGTTTTAAAAAAGATAATGTGATTTGTCCTTGTAATATTGGAGGTTTTCTTGGTAATACAATTCCCCTTGGTTATAGTATAGAAGGAAAAGAATTAACTGTATTATCTGGAACCGGAAAAAGCTTAATAGATGCAGCAAGAAAAATATTAAAAGATGCTGATGATTCGAAAAAGTTCAATGTTTTTGCAAATTGTGGAGCAACGTTAGAAGCATTGGGTGATAAAGTTTTTGAGATACAAGATATACTATCTGAAAAATTTGATCAATTTCTTGTTGTATATGGCTCAGGAGAAAATTTCTATAAACCTCATGAAAATTCATATCATCTAAATGAATCAATTGTTATGCTTCAAATTTAAATTTAAAGTAAGATTTTTGAAAAAATGTGTAAAATTTTTAATGCATTTAGAGAAGTTGGTTTAGATTTAAGTATTTGAGTTAATGCATTAATGCCCCTAATATTTTTCTCTGAAAATTTACCTAAGCATCTTATTATAAAATCCATATCTCTATTATCTAGTTTATTAAATATTTTTCTTGCTTTAAGAGCATTTTTAAAATATGGTAAGATATTTTTATAGTAATATTGGTTGTAATCATCAAGGCTTTTATTTAACGATAGATAATTATTAATGTGTTCAGCACTTTTATAACCTGATACGATAGCATAATTAAGACCAAAACCAAGAAAAGGATTAATTAGTAGACCTGCGCCTCCAACTAATAATATATTATTACTAGTAATTCTTTCCAAAATTCCATATTTTTCACTCCCTCTAAAATAATTAGATATATTCTTTTTTCTAACATTTTTAAACAAAATATTTTTTTCTCTATTATAATTAAATATTTCCATAATTGGTTGATACATTTTTTGTTTATCAGTCATTACCGCAACAAAACTTTGATTTTCTTCTGAACCGGAATAAATATATCCTCCAGGAGCAAATTTCGAATCAAAAATTACTTCGGTGTCAAATATACTATTATCATTTAGTATTATCCCCATTCCTTCTAGAATATTTGTGCTAATTTCTTTAATATTGGATATTTTTCTACAAACAGAATAAGACCCATCGGCACCAACAATGATCTTAGGTTTTATTGTTAGATTTTTTCCCCCTTCTTTTATTTTTACGAGATGAATTTTATTATTTTTAAATTTAATTTTTTCAATAGTGGAATTTAAGAGTAATTCACAACCATTATTAATTGCTTTATTTATTATTTGATTCTCAATAGAATCTTTTGCAGGTCCTCTTTTAAAAAAATAATCATAGACATCCTGTTTTAAAATAAATTCCTCGTTTTCCGAACTCCATTTCGAAACATTGAATTTTTTTAATGGCTTAACATCTATTTCTTTTAAAATTGGTTCAAGTTTTGTATCATCATGAAGAATTGATTCAGTTATATCTATTTTTTTACCAGTTGAATCCCCAATTTCTTTATCTTTATCAATTGTTAAAACTTTATAACCTTTTTTTGATAACATAAGTGATGCTGTTGAGCCCGATGCACTTGAACCAACAACTAAAATATCACATTTTATCATGATTATCATCAATTTAATAGTCTCTTCAAGTTTAAAAGATATAGTTGAATATTTTCAATTTTTTTCTTAACAATTTCTTTTGAATTCTTTTTATTGATAATCTTTCTTATCTCTGAGTTATCATATTTTTTGTATTTCTCAATTTCTTTAAATGAAAAATAATTTGAAGCAAATCCTGCGAGTAATAAAAATTTTTTCTCCTCTTTCATTAGGAACAAATCATATATTGTTTCAGTTATTCTATCTGATTCTTTAAATAAAGTTCCAATTTTTTTATTAATATTTTTTTCATATATTTTGAAATCTGCATTTTTTCTTAAAATTTGATAAGCGGATTTGCCACATAAATTTCCACAAATAATCCCCGGTAGAATACCTTCAGCGTATGGTTTAAAATTTTGGAAAGCCGCATCACCTGTAAATAAAACATTTTTATGGAAATTTTTTTCAAGAAATGTAGATACTGGAGCTAAACCAATTTTTTCTTTAACTACTGTACTATTTTTTATTTGTTTTTTAATTTTTGGTAATTCAATAAATTCTTGAAATGATTTTTCCAAATTTTGGTTAAAAACAGAGCCAACTCCAATATTTACTCTTTTCTTTGATTTTGGGAAAACATAACCGTAACCGCCGTTTATATATTCTCCAAGATATATTTGTTCCAATTGAGGATGTTTAATATTTACATTTTTATATTCGTAGCTATATATTTCTGCAATATCATCTTTCTTTGGATTATATAATCCTAATAAATGGAGAACGCTAGATTCAGCACCATCTGCAGCAATTAAAATTTTTGGTTTAAATTCTAATTTTTTTTTCTCTTTTTCAACGATTACTTTTCTTACAGATTCTGATTCTGTATCAATAATAAGATCTTTCACCTCAGCATTGATAATTGCCTTTGCACCTTGTAGTTTAGCATAGTTAAATAGCAAATTATCGAATTTTTTTCTATCAACGCTATATGCTTGCCATAATTTTCCATGTCTCTCTATATGCAGATCTTTAATGTCAAAGCTCATTCCCTTTGTTTGCCAGGTAAATTGATTCGTTGGTAGATTAAAGGGCAGATAAGGTATTAAATAAGCACCTATTGCTTCACCACATGCAATTTTTCCAGGTTTATTCTTTTTTTCAATAAGATAAACATTTAAACCTTTCTTTGCTGCTGCTCTTGCAGCACTACTTCCCGCAGGTCCACCGCCAACAACAAGTACATCACATTCTATTGTCATAACTATTCAAAAAAGTAATAGATTATGTTTATTTAAATAAACATGCAAATTTTGATATAGTTGGTGTTAAAGCTTCTGTTTTTATTATCCCTTGTTTAATCTTGCTTATGAAATCAACAAATACATATGCATAGTCAAATAGTATCATAGCAAAGAAGAAATATATTGGAACCAGATTCAATAGCGCTAGAAATAATATTGCTGTTTTCATTATCCATCTGTGTCCAAAGAAGTACATTACAAACTTATGAGCAATAGTTCCTTTTCTGAATTTTTCTTTTTTCTTGTCTATTATATCGTTTCCAACTTCATCAAGAACTGCAGCAGCTGAAAGAAGTACTAATGGAAGCACTAAAAAATCTATTCCTAGTAACAGTACTACTAGTAGGCATAGTATAAGACCTGCAATAAAAGCGACATTGTCTACCTTGCCTTTTATTAAAACTCCAGCTAGAACAGCTAATAGTATTGTTGCTGAAACTGGATCAATAAACATTGCATAAGCACCTAGAATGCTAAGTAAAGGAGTTATTATAAATGCAAGTTTTTTGCTGAATGTCTTTTCATCAAAGGCATCATCAATATATTTTATTCCTGCACCTAGAAGTGGATAAGATGCTAAAAAGAAATACATTTTAACAAATCACCTCTATAGGTTTGTAACTTTTACACGAATTGTGCTTGTTATTTAGTTCTGCACAGGAATGCATTCTTTTTGATTCTCCCCTTAATGGGGAAATTATAACAGGCTCATAAAAAGCTTTTCTGCATATATTAATGTAGGTAGGTATGCAGATACCAGCGTTTTTATTTGAAGGATCAAAGTCTTTCATTTTTTTGCCCCTATAATTAAAATAAATTATAGCAACATAAAGCCCAATACCTAAAATTTCCTACAAAATTCTAAAATAGTAGAATTTTATTTACTTTTGTAGGAAAATGTCAAAAATCGATCTCAAAGATAAGCGTATCTTATATGAACTTGATGAAGACGCAAGACAGTCTTTAACCCAAGTCGGAAAGAAAGTAGGTCTAAAAAAAGATGTAGTATCATATAGGATAAAAAGAATGCAGGATGAAAAAATCATCCAGAGTTTTTACACTGTGATTGATGCGTATAAACTTGGGTACTCAATTTACAGATTGTATATCAATTTTCAATTTGTTGATAAAGATTTAAAAGATGAAATCATAAAATATTTCTCAGATTACAAAAATATATGTACAGTCGGTGAAGCACTTGGAAAATATGATTTAATAGTTGTAGTTTGGGTTGACAATTTAAGTGAATTTTATAGATTCTGGAGTGATGCTTTAGAAAAATTTGGAGAATATTTTGAAACAAAGATTTTTTCATCATATATACGTGGTGTAGGTTTCAGACAATCTTATTTAATTCCTGAAAAATATAGAAAAGATGATAGAAAAGACCATGAGTATTTTGGTGTTGGAAAAAATGTAGAAATCGATGAAATGGATTA
>CAYYOO010000089.1:0-5603 GCA_964473335.1 uncultured Thermoplasmatales archaeon | reverse complement strand
AATAAAAAAAATTAAAGAGATTTATCAATAATAGATATCATTTCATTAATTTCATCAGAATTTATTATCAAAGGAGGTCTAAATCTGATAGACTGGGCTCCACAACCTAGAACAATGAGACCATTTGAAAAAATCTTTTTTTGTAATTGATCTCTTTTTTCTGGAGAAAAACAATCAAAAGCACACATCAATCCATTTCCACGAGCATTTGTTATTTTATTAGGATATTTTTCGCTTAAATCAATCAAACCTTTCAATAACTGTTCACCCTGTTTTTTAGCATTATCAAGAAGATCATCTTCTTTTATAATTTCTAAATATTTTTGACATCTAACCATGTCAACAAGATTTCCACCCCATGTTGAGTTTATTCTGCTCGATACACCAAAAACATTGTCATGTACCTCCTCAACTTTTTTTCCAACCATAATTCCGCAGACCTGACTTTTTTTACCAAACGCAAGTATATCAGGTTTTACATCAAAATGCTCATGTGCCCACATTTTTCCGGTAAGGCCCATACCACTTTGAACTTCATCAAGAATAAACATAGCATCATGTTCATCACAAAGCCGTCTTAGTTCTTTGAAAAATTCTTTTCTAAAGTGATTATCACCACCTTCACCTTGGATAGGTTCGATAATTAAAGATGCTATGTCATCAGGATTTTCTGAAAATGCATCCTCTATTTCATCAACTGCTTTTTTTTCGAGTTCCATTACTTTATTTTTGTTTTCTTCGTTTAAAGGAAAGGTTATTTTAGGATTGGTAACCCGAGGCCATACTAGAATTGGAAAATATTTTGTTTTATTAGGATTAAATGTGTTTGTCATGGGAATAGTATACCCTGTTCTGCCATGAAACGCATCTTTGAAATGAATAACTTTAGATCCTTTTTCGACTTTACCAGAGGCAATATTTTTTCTAATCTTCCAATCAAAGGAAGTTTTAAGTCCATTTTCAACAGCAAGAGAGCCCCCACTTATAAAAAACAAATGTTTAAAATAATCAGGAACCGCTAATTTTCCAAATGTTTCAACAAACTCAGCCATTTCAACTGTATAACAATCAGAATTTGTAGGTTTATTAACTGAAACTTCACCTAATTTTTTTAAAAAATCTGGTTCAGTAAGTTTTGGATGATTGCATCCCAATGGTGCTGATGCAAAAAAAGAAAAACCATCTAGAAATTTTCTATCATGCTTTGAGTCATAAATAGTAGTACCCTTACTTTTTTTAAGATCAACTACCAAATCAAAACCATCTACAAGCATATATTTTCCAAGTATTTCATGTACATCTTTTGGTGAAACAGTCATAATAAAAGACCCTCCATAATTTGTTGTCGATAGCGGTATAAAAGTAGCTTATAAAATAGTATCGGTAAATGAATAATTTTCAATTATTTTTAGAGGGAAAAAGAAAAGAAAAAAGGGATGCAAATTCTTTTTCCCTCAGAATTATTCTTATTCTAAATCTAAAGAGTTAACTTCTGAAAGATTTTCTCCTAGATCATTTATTTTTACCATGCTGTCCGATATTGTATAAAGCATATCTTCAATAAACAATGAACGCTTCACGTTTTTTGATCCAGAAAATCCATAATAGTAACTAGATTTTGAAAAATCTTCATCATCCATATGTGTGATCCTTCCTAAGAAATCAAAACCATCTAAATTTAGCTTATATACATAAGCACCTTGGAATGTGAAATCACCATATGAGCTCCCAGTATATCCATCGTTTTGTTTTTTTATCTCTTCATCTATCTCATAAAGACTGATTGGGATTACTAAAAGTTCTTTTTCTTTATCAAATAAAAATGCTTTATGATTGTGAAGTGCAGGACTGCTAGTTCCTCTATCACCAATTATAACTTGTGATAAAACCTTTGGATTATCAAAATCACTTACATCAAACAAAGCAATTTTTATACCTTGGTACCATGCAAAATCAAGATTTCTCCTTTCTTTTTCATTAGAAAGCGCTTCAACAGTATCTTTACCTATTCCAATGACATGGTTTTCATCAAATGGATGAAGATAATCTGAGTACCCTGGAATTTTTAGTTTACCTAATATTTTTGGATCTTTAGGATCAGATAGGTCTAAAGTGAAAAAGGGATCAACTTTTTTAAATGTGACTAGATAAGCTCTATCCCCCATGAATCTAGCAGAATAGATTCTCTCACCTGGTGCAATGTCCTCTATTTCTGAAACTCTTTTAAGATCTTCATCAAGAATGTAGACATTGTTTGATGATTTTTGTTCTCCATCCCATACATTTCCCACAGTTGTTGCAATCCTGAAATAACCTTTATTTTCATCCATTGAAAACTGATTTAAAATTCTCCCAGGAACTTCGCCTTTTGCAATGTAATTGATCTCCCCATCTTTAACAGATATTTTATGGATAATTGTTTTTTGTTTTCTTTCTCTATATCCTCCTGTGAAGGGATTTGAATCCAAATATTCATAATCTGTATAAACAAGATAAATACTATTTTGAGACATATACATCTCTTGTGAACTACCGAACATATAAGATTCCTGATTTACTTTGTTATCTTCTAGATTAATTGAAATGATATATGAAATGGTATCAAGCTCACCTGGGCAGTCTATATAATTTATATCATGTGCAGGAATTTTTTTAGCACAATCATTGATTACAATCTCAGGTATTGATATTGTTTCATTACCATCATCATTTCTATATAGATTATACAAATTTTCATAAGTAACAAAATAAAGAGTGTCATCTATCATTCTTGAATCTACATAAAATCCATCAATCTCAACATCTGTATTTAACTCTGGATTAGCCCTATCTGATATATCGTATATATTTATCTTGATAGAAGATTTGTGGTTATAATATCCATACTCATAACAAATGTAAATATTTCCAGGTCCTCCGAATGCTATCAATTTATCATCATTTAAAAAAAGGCTATTCACATACATATCATCTAATTCAATTACAGACATAACTGATGCATCCTCTTCAGGATAGACCTTAATTATGTAAATTTTTGAATTTGCAACTAAATAAATATAGGTTCCATCAGTTTTGATAATATCTGGCTCATCAACACCTTCTACCTGTATATTTGTCTCAGAATAATCAACATCATTAAGTTCTTGTGAATCAGACGCCATTTTACCATCTGAAACACTTTGAGAAGATTCTAAGGCAAATGGTAAAGAACGCCAATGATTATAGCCATTATATTCTTCTTTTGTAACGTGATTTTCTCTTAAAAAAACTATAAATTCTTCATATGATGAAAAATTTGCTACTCTATTACTATTTCCCCTACCAAAAACAGATGGTGCAACATTCAAACTATATATAAAACTAAAAACTATTATTATTGTAGATATTAAGATTACAACATTTTTTGTTTTTTTATTCATTTTTTATCAACCCTTTTGTCTTTTAACAAAAATATGTATTCTATTCTTTATATAGGGTTGGAAAACGTTTGGGAAAAACCAAACAAAATTATGATTACAGGTTTTTATAACAATTCTTTTTTATCTTCCTTAAAAGAAATTCCCATATCTGAAAGAGAATCAAGAATTGGATTATATATTTCAGGAACTACAGGAATATACACGCCAGTTAATTCTATTTCTCCTTCAAGAATCATTTTAACGGCTATAGCAGCAGGAAGTGCAACAGTTCTTGCAACAGCAGAATCCCCTTTTTTTAATCCATATTCAACAAGAGTTGATGTGATACGTTCTTTTTTAGAATTATATTCAGCTACAAATTCATGATGCATTACAATCATGTCACGTTCGTTTTCACCTAGTTTCATTTTTTCAAGAGTTAAGACATTCATATAATCAAGCGGATTGTCTTTATTTTCTGGTAATTTTTTATCACTAAATAATCCAAGCCATTTAAGTCGTTTAATTACTGTCGAATAAGTTTTTAAATCAAGAAATTCAGCAGTTTCTTTTTCTAAATCACAATCAGATTTTGCACCAATTAAATAGGAAATTAGATCACCATATGTTCTTCCTTTAACATCCTCTAAAGGTTCTTCATCTAAAAGGCCAAGTGAAACAATATTTCTCATTGTTTCACACCATCCAGTCATCCTCAAGGTTCCTCTATAAACTGTTTTTGCATCTTTGAGCCCATAGATTTCTTTGTATGGAACTGAATTTCTATTTGGATAGTTTTCAAAACTTCCAATACTTGGTATATCTTGAATATAGTAGTTTTCAAAAAGTTGTTCTCCAGGATATTTTCTTATTTTCCCATCTTCTAACCATTTAGATGGATTTTTTGATGCAAGTAATACTCCTCTTGGCGCCCAAGAAAATTTGTATCCAAATGGATTGTTATTTACCTCATGTGATGGAAGCGCACCTGTGGATGATTTAAAAGAAATTATTTTCCCGCCTTTTTCTTCTACCTCATGAATTATTCTCATAGCACTCATATGATCTATTCCAGGATCTAATCCGCATTCATTTAGTAGGATTATACCTGCTTTTTTGGATTCTATATCAAGGTCTTTCATATCTTTTGAAACATAAGAGGTTGTAACCAGATGTTTTTTATGCTTGATGCAAAGTTTTGCAACTTTTGGATGATATACATAAGGTAGTAAACTAACTGAAATATCATTATTTTTAACTAGTTCTTCTAAAGATTTTTCGTCTTTTACATTCAATAATAAAGCTTTTCCATTTTTATGACCATTAATTATTTTCTCTGCTTTTTCTAGAGTTCTACTAGCCATTGTAACAAAAAAATCTTTTTCAAGTAAATATTTTACAAGTGGCCTTGAAACCATTCCTGCCCCCAAAACCAACACTTTATTCATGATTAATTACTCCCCTATTATTGCTGCTCTGTAGAAAAAAACTCTATAAAAATTTATTGATATAATGATAGTCTTTTGTCAATTTTCCGTTATATAATATTACTGCTTTTTTTATTTCAGATTGCAAATTAAGTTTATTGAAGCTTTTTTTGTAATCAGTTTTTGCAATTGATGGAATATATTGAATCAGTGAATCACTAAAAGCTTTAGATGAATCTCTAGGAAGTTCACAAGGTAGATTATCAACCGACATAATTACTATACCTTCACTAGTATATCCAATTTCTACATCTTCATTTAAAGGATTATAAACAAAAACCGGCATATCTGGAGAAGTTGTTTTTAAGGTTGCTTCAATTGCTCCTTCAATATCTACACTGATATCTCCAATTATCTTTAATTTCATGTCTTTTTTATAGTTTTTTCTTAGATATTCTTTTGTTACAAGTCGCGGATATCTTTCATCCCAGTAAATACAATTCATTAGAATACTCAAATAAGGCAAATATCCTTCAAATACTGATTCATATTTTTCTGGATTTTGATAGTAATCATTTAAATCAAAAGTTTTATTTTGCTTTGGTCTGACCATATCTTCTTCTCTAAAAACAACCTTATATATACAATTTTCATGAGGTTCTTCAAATAGTGATTTTATTTGCCCAGGTCTAATTTCAACTGTTGGAAAAAGATCTATAATTTCTTGAGCACCGTTTGAGACATTACCATAACCAGCAACACCGATAATAAAAGGATT
>CAYYOO010000088.1:0-5641 GCA_964473335.1 uncultured Thermoplasmatales archaeon | reverse complement strand
ATCACCATTTTGTATTCAAAATCCATTATTCATCATCAGTGTTATGTTTAATCTCTTTAAAAGATTCTTGACGCCATTTTTCACCCATTTTTTCTGCATTGAAATGGTTAACAAGCCCCTTTACAAGTAGGGTTTTTCCTTCTTCTTCAATATGTCTTAGAGGAACGCCAAGATATTTTTTTCCTTTCTTTATTATCAGAATATCTTCATCTACTGCTACGCTTTCTCCAATTGTTCTTCCAACACCATCAAGAACAAATCTACATAATAGATTATTTTCTTGTTCTAAATCGTCATTTGTTTCATTATCTTCCTTTTTATTGGAAAAAATCCAGAATAACGAACTAATAATATAACTTTCTTCACCGATAATCAATGACTGCACCTCAGGCTGTGAAACAGCGATTGAATTATAAATCTTTTGACTAATACGAAATATGAAATTAATATGAAAAAATTTGATGCAGTAATTGTCGGAGGCGGTCCAATTGGAGGTTATATTGCTGGAAAATTGGCAGAAACATACAACGTATCAGTCTTTGAAAAAAATAAAAAGATCGGCCAATATCTGAGTTGTGCTGGACTAGTTACAAAAAGAGTCTTTGATTTTTTAGACATAGATAAAAAAAGGTGTGTACAAAACAAAATTACAGGTGCTAATATACATGCGCCCTCAGGTAAGATTTTGTCTATTGGAGATAAATCTACAAGAGCTCTTGTAATAAATAGGAAGATTTTTGATAAAGAAATCATTGAAAATGCAAGGAAAAAGGGTGCAGATATCTATTTGGAAAACAAAGTTTTATCAGCATATAGAAACAATAATGAAATTGAAATTAAAACATCCAAAAATAATGAAGTTAAAACACCTCTTGTAATTGGAGCAGATGGTCCTTTTTCAAAGATTAGAGATCGTTTTATTTCTTATGATCCAAAGGAGTATTTAAGAGGTATTGGTGCTGAGATATCAAATGTAGATATGGATGCAAATTTTGTGGAACTTTTTGTTGGAAAGAATATTGCACCCGGTTTTTTTGCCTGGATCATTCCCACTGATAAAAAAGGGAAAAAAGCAAGAGTTGGACTTTGTATCAGTAATGAAACAAAAAAATCTCCAAAGTTTTATCTCGACAGCCTTTTTAAAAATAAATATGCATCAATTTTTCTTGAAAATGCTGAAGTTGATGAATACATTGGTGGAATAATACCAATTGGCCCTCTTAAAAAAACATACGTTTCAAATGTGATGGTTGTTGGTGATGCTGCTGCTCAGGTGAAACCCACTTCTGGAGGGGGAATATATCCTGGTCTTTTATCTGCAAAGCACTGTGTAAAAGTTACAAAGAAAGCAATTAAAGAAAAAGACTTTTCTCAGAAGTTCTTAAAAAAATATCATAAAAACTGGAACAAAGAGATTGGTAGTGAACTTAAAAGAAGCATGATGTTCAGATCTATCTATAAGAATCTATCTGATGAACAATTTGACAAATATATAGAAAAATTCGAAGATAAGAAAATTATTGAAATAATTAACAAACATGGAGATATTGATTATCCTTCAAAGCTTGCAAAACCATTGGTAAAAAAAATGCCTTTTTTATTAAAATTCATTCCAAGTATGCTAAAAGACTGATCTATTTAGAGCCTGGCGGAGGCGGAACATAGTAATCCTGTTCATCATAACTTGAGTCCTCTCTTGGTTCGTTATCTTTGAAAAAGCCAGACGGTTTTTTGAATTTTCTTTTCTTTCTAATGATAAAGATGACTATCACAAGTATCAATACGATAATGAAACTTATTATACAAGGCATGAAAAGCCCAATCAAAAATAATGGAGTTGGATTCATCTTGACTGATGCAACAGAGCTGAGGTTGTATTCTTCAGGACTAAAAGAGATCTCAAGAATTGTTTGTCTGTTTTTATTTTGTGTTTTAACAATTTTATCTAAAGTATCATCTACATCGATATCAATTCCGTTTGGAAAAACCATTTTGTAGGTAACAGATTGATTTTTCACTCCTGTAAATATATAATTTTGCTCAGGAATGATAAAGCGGGGTGGAAGAAATGAGAAACTGAATTTAGTTGGATAAATAATATTTGCAGAAATTTGTGTTTCTACAGGTGTTTTTTTACCCATATTAGATATATTTACATTTTGATTGATATTTTTGTTAAACGAATCTCTATTTATTTTACCAGTGACATCTAAATTAGTTATAATCTCAGATATATCTTCTTCAAAAACATCTTTTTGATTATCTAAATAGTCATCGACTTCTTTATTTGAAAATACATTTTCTTGTATGCATAATCTTATCGCATCGGAATTTAAAAAAGATAGTAATATTTCTTCTGGAATACTGAATTCATCTGGTTTTTTTATCACACTTGATTTTTTGTTTTGGTTTATCTCAAGATCAAAGTTCATCTCAGGATTATTTGTAAAAAAACCTAAAAGATTCAAATCACTATTTTTGAAATCTATCTCAATTGTTCTACTAATTTCTTCATTATTGTAGTCTGGATCATTTTTGGATCTTAGAAAACCTTTGAATGATAATGTATCATTCCAGGTAAATGGGTTTTGTTTATCTATTGAAATGTTTTTTGGAAATAATATTGTAATATTATACGGAAGATTAATATCTTTAAGTTTTTCACCAAAATTAATATCTTCTTTTGATATGTTTGCAACACCACCTGTATTTAAAAGACCATACATTGCTTTTTCAGTTATATCTGCAATTTTTAGCCCTATAGAATCATCTACTAGATTTCCAATGATGGATGGGTCATCATTCATATTTTCAATATTAAACGGAGTTTGGCAGTTGGTTGTAGATTCTTTGTCCCATGAAAAAACAAGATTTAATGTTTGATTAAGGCTAGAACTTTCAATATTTTCCTTTATTTTGCTTTGTATAGGTTTTAGGGTTTTTTCATATATTGTTTCATTCCAATCTAAAAATTTGTTATCAACAAAAAGCCTTACACCGTCTGAGTTTAGGTAGTTTAGATTTGTAACAAAATCTGGTAGAACATTATAGTTTTTTATATCAAGTGTATCTACATATATCGAAGATTTTAGACTTGTTTCACCAGTTCTCGAATCAAGTGTAAAATATAGATATATGTCTTCAGAATTTGGTTTTGAAGTTGGATTGGAGTGTAATAGGGTTACAGTTGCCATTTTATTGGGCTGTTGGCCACCGCCATTTAAGACCTTCCATTCTATAAATTTATTTGAAACTTTCCCGTTTGTTATATGATAATCTATTTCTTCTCCTAGATCTATGATATATGTATTGTTCCATCCTGTTTCTGCTTGGAGATCAAATGTATAGTTGACTCTTCCGCTCATGTCTAATATGCCGTTTATGAAATCATTAGCATTTACTGATTGGTTTAAACCAAAAAAACTGTTTGTCAAATTGATTGCGTACTCGTTTTTGAAAACACCATCTTCATAATATGGTGATTCATAGGGCGAATCAATAATAGTATCTGGAAAAATATTTTTTATTTGTTTACTTAGATCTATATTTATCTGTTGGATTATTGTTCCAAGTTTTATTAAGTCGGTTTCTGCTATGTCAGATATCTGATCACTTGTGTAGGTTGTTTTTTTTGCGCCTTGTAATGTAATTTTTTTTACATCCATTTCTATTTCTAAATATAAATCTGTTCCTGATTTTAGAGATATATCAAAATTTGCTGTTACAAGGTTTTCAATAGTTACTTCTTCTTCAGCTGAAATAATTGAGAAATATGGAGAAGATAATAAAACAAAGATCATTGTTAAACATAGGATTTTACTTGCTCTCATTTACATCCACATCTTTTTAACTATTAAACAAAACGTCATTATAAAAACTTTCTTACGAATTTTACGAAACCACTAAAAACACTTATGTTATTTTGAAAAAGCGGTAATATGTACATTATACCGGGTTCTGCATCAAAATCAATTGCAGAGGATTTATCAAAAATACTCGATTCTAATATTGCAAAAACAATTACAAAAAGATTTCCTGATAGTGAATTATATGTTCGTCTTTTAGATGATGTTGAAGGCGAAGAGGTAGTAATTGTTCAAACAACGTACCCTGATCCAAACATAGTTGAACTATTTTTACTTCAGAATGCAGTTATGGAAGCTGAGGCAGAGATTGTTACTACAGTTATTCCTTATTTTGGATATGCCCGTCAAGATACAATGTTTAAGCCAGGTGAAGCAATTAGTGCTAAGGCACTAGCTAGACTTATCAGCATAAATTCTGATAGAGTGATAACTGTTGATCCACATAAAGAATATATAATTGATTTTTTTGAAACAGAGGCATATAGTTGTAGTGCAGTTCCAAATATTGCTGAATATTTTAAAACAAAGGATA
Source organism: uncultured Thermoplasmatales archaeon (assembly GCA_964473335.1). GTDB lineage: Archaea > Thermoplasmatota > E2 > DHVEG-1 > DHVEG-1 > CAYZTD01. The sequence goes on along the minus strand of CAYYOO010000088.1, from coordinate 1,243 downwards.
TTGATATGATCCTTGCACCAGATAAAGGTGCACTTGATAGAGCAAAAACAGCAGCAAATATTGTAGCCTGTGATTTTGATTATATGGAAAAAACTAGGATAGATGGAGAAACAGTAGAAATAAAACCAAAGAACCTTGATGTAAAAGGTAAAAAAGTTGGTATAATCGATGATATTATTTCTACTGGTGGAACTATGGCAAAATCTATAAAAGAACTTAGAAAACAAGGTGCAAATAAGGTATTTGTGTCATGCACCCATGGCCTTTTTGCTGGTTCTGCAATAAAAAAACTTAAGTCAGCTGGTTGTGATGAGATTATTTCTACTGATACAATTGAAAATGATTATAGCAGAGTTAAGATTGCATCAACGATTTCAGAACTAATTAAATAAAATATTAAGATTGTAGTACATCCGAATGTGAAAAAACGCCAAAGAACCATCATCACTAAGGAGAGAACTATCATTTTCTTCCTTGTTTTTGAATAATTTATCTGCTCTGTTTTTGCTAATGACGCTCCGTTTTTCCTTAATACATAGTTCTGCATGAAAAACATTAGTGACCTGTTTCAACTCCTGATAACTGATAATCTTTCTCTCAGATTTTTCAATTAAAGCACGAGCTGCAGCATCTTTTTTATCTTTGAGATAAAAGGTAACACGGTTATACATTTTAGCTTTACATATACTTGGGAAAAATTCTTTCAATTTTTTATACTCATTTGTACTATATTTTTTTGAAGACAATGCATAACCGTCTCTTAGGAGGTCTTTCATTAGTTCAAGTTTTTTATCTTGAACACGCATTTTTCTAAGAGGATATGAGCAAATATCACGGGTATGATAATATACTGTCCGATCTGTTATTTGGTATTGTATTGCTACTTGTCTTTTGGTTTTACCCTTCTTAACTTCTTCCGGGATTTTCTTCCTAAGGATTTTTAAAATCCCTTCCTTTATTGATTTGATATCTTTTGTATATTCTAGGACTTTTTTATAAGAAACATTCAGTTCTTTTGAAACCTGTAGTTTAGTTTTCCCGTTTTTTCGCCTTCTCTCTATCTTTCTTTTTAAGATAAGATGATATTTCCTGTGACGTCATTTACTATGTCAAAAACTAGTATAAAAACATAATCCTAGATCAAATTCTTTGGCAAAAAAGAGATTTGAAAAAAAGCAACATTTCTGAGTTATTTTTTTATGTAATATCCGCCCGTTTTTGGTGCCCCTCGGAATTCTATTTT
>CAYYOO010000087.1:0-5908 GCA_964473335.1 uncultured Thermoplasmatales archaeon | reverse complement strand
CGGTATCTTGAGGATCTCAAAGTTGATTGGGATGAAGCCTAGCTGAAATAATATTATCCCAAAGCCCCTTTCTTTATGATTTTTCCGTAAAAAATTATTGTGATTTTTTCATATCGATTTCTTGGTTGTATTTTCTGATTACTATTTCATTATTAGATATAGGGATTATTTTGATACTGTCCCCTGTGTTTATGTTATATGCTTCAACCAGTTGGCTTGGGATAGTTACAACAAGGCTTGATCTGTATGCTTGCGTTCGTCTGTTAAGGAGTATATTTTTGTACTAATGCACTTAAACATGCATGTAATAAAACATGTTTTTAAACATGCAGAAAAACATAAAACTTCCATTTAAAGTTGGAAAACCTGTTGAAGATGAATATTTTATAGACTGAGAAAACGAAATCAAGGAATTAATCTATTTTATTAAATAATTCTGTTGTTGATATTACTTCGATATGCTCTTGGTTTTTTAATGCTTTGTCATTGCTCCATATTTTACAATTCAATCTCAAAGCTAGAGCAAAATAATCTACGTCATTTTTATCTGGACATATAGTTTTTGCTTTTGATATAAATTTTTCAGTTTCTTCATTTGGAATAATTTTTATCTTCTCTCTTAAAATACGCATTAATCTTTCAAAATCTTTATCATTTCTTTTTGTTTTATTTTTAATTAGTTTTCTATATTTTTCAAATTCTTCAAAAATAAATTCAGGTGCGAAGAGGTGGATAGTGTCTTTAAATAATAATTCTTCAGTTTTACCTTTCTTTATCAATAATGAAAAAATTATATTAGCGTCAATTACTAAATCTATTCTACCTTCTCTTAGCTAGTTTTTTGTTTAGCTCTTTACCAAGTTTCAAAGCTTCCTCTTCAGTTAAGTTGCTTTGTTTTTTGAATTGTTTTAAAAATTCAAGATCAGAAATTTTTTCTTTGAATGCTTCTCTTGCTACAGCACTCCAATTAATCTCGATAAATGAATCCATTTTTCTCTTTAATTCTTTTGGTATAGATAACGTTATATTAACCATATTAATCTCCATTGTATTATTTGTATACACATATAATACGTGCTAATATATAAATTTTTAGTTAAGTTAAATGGTTACATGTTAAACATTTTATAGAAGTATATGTTAAAAATAATTAATCGTATTTGATAGATTTACATTTGATGAAATGGTAAAAAAATTAATGAAAGATTTAATGAAGCTTAGCTAGGCTAGGTATCGTATTTGGGAAAATAACTTTTAGAGATGATATTGGTGTTTGGTTGCAATTATGGGGGATATTTTCGGCAGTATAAAAAATGTCAGGTTGAGGGATTTTGGAAATATTATACATATTTAACTCTTTAAGATTGTAAGTCATTAATGTGAGATATCATGTATGCTTGTCATGATACTCATAGGAAGCGACATATGTTTTCTCCTAATAAAATAATCATTAATCCATAAATTACTTACGGCACATATATAACAAAAATTAGTATTGTTTGAAAAAATTTGAAACGATATATATTTACCATATAAAATACTAATATTGCTTTTATATATGAAATGTCCACAATGTAAAGGAAAAAATATTATTAAAAAAGGTAAAAGAAAAACAAAGTATCGATTAAAGCAGATATATTACTGTAAAAAATGTAAAACATGTTTTGTTGAAAAAGGACTACAAAATAAAACCTATCCAGCTAAAACTGTTATTAATGCAATAAGCTATTATAATCTTGGCTATACTTTAGAAGAAACATCCCGTCTTGTTAACCGTAGATTTAAGATAAAAACTTCAAAAAGCACTATACAACGTTGGCTTACTGAGTTTTCTGAAATGTGTTCTTTAGGTAAAATTAGAACGGAGATATTCACAGATTTCAAAAAAGGTAAAGTTGTTTTTAAAAACAGTTTTAGACATCAGGGTTTAGAATATGTGTTTAAATATCATCGAGGAAAACTTGAAAGATATGCCCATAGTTATCCTGGTTTGATTGAATACATAAGAGGTTTTGAAAAGGGTTGTCCTGATAAAATGTTTGAAAGTGGAAAACGCTGTTCTCAGATCAAACTAGATGTTAATATTAGAAAATCTAGTAGGAGGACCCAGGCGTGTAGCCTTGCTGAGTTTGCACTGTATGGGGTAAATGATAATCGTAAAAGACATGACATGGTTGAGGATTTCATGCTAATTAATGATACAGCAACAGTCGCAGTTGAGCTGCCAGTATGGTTCTGGAATAAAAAAATGGATCTCAATATTTCAGGTCATATCGATATTTTACAAATTAGGCAGAATAGAATTTTTGTATTGGATTTTAAACCTAATGCATACAAAGAAAATAAAGAAAAGGTAGCCTCACAGCTTTATCTTTATGCTCGTGCGTTGAGCTATCGCACAGGTATAAATTTGAATAGATTTAGGTGCGCTTGGTTTGATGAGATTGACTATTATGAGTTTTCCCCGTCAGACTATAAGTTTAAAAAAAATTAAAACATAATATTTAAATATTCAAACATAAATATGTTTGTTAACATGGTGATATTCATATGGTATCTGTAACTTTATCAGTATCAAAAAAAACCAAACAGTTGATGAAAAAATTTCCTGAAATAAACTGGTCTGCCTTCATAAGAAAAGCAATTAAAAAAAAGACAGAAGAATTATCCTGGAAAGAAAATATGTTAAAAAAACTAAAAGAAGAAGAGGAATTTAGCAAATGGGCAGTAGAAACAATCAGAAAATCTCGCAAGGATCGATTCGAGGAATTAAAAAAGAAAGGATTGCTTTAGATGAATATAGTTGTAGATTCTAATATTTTGTTTACTTATTTTTGGAAAAAATCAGTTTTCTTAAATGTTTTGGATAAAAAAATTAATTTTTTTGCACTTGAATATGCTTTGGAGGAAATTAATGAACATCATAAGGAAATAATTAAAAAGACAAAAATTTCATATTCAAAATTTAAAAAACTTAAACAAGAGTTAGCCTTAAAAGTTAATTTTATACCCTTGGATGAGTATTCTTCAACTTTCTCAAAAGTTATGTTGATTGCAAATCAGCTATCAAAAAAACAATATATTGATTTTGTTAAAGACATAGATTTTTTTGCTCTAGCAGTAAAACTAGGATGTCCAATATGGTCTAATGATAAAATGTTTAAAAATCAATCAGAAATTTTAGTGTTTAATACAAAGGAAATCATTGAGCTGTTTAATTGTTACAAATAAGCACAATTTTGTCTTAAACTATATTTTAAGTTTTAATACTGGAAAAATTAATCGATGAGTTTGGGGAAAAGATAAGTAGTGTATCTGAAAAAGTATAAGTGACTAATATGGGAAATAATTTCGGGACTACACATTTTATTTTTATGAGAGGAGAAAAAATATCTAACGCGATTTTTTCAGTGCTTCTTGAAGAGATGAATAAATGAAAACTTTTAATTTACTTGTATTTTGTTTATAAACCAACAGGTTAGCTAAACAAATACCTTATTTCTATTTGAGAATTTCCATACATAGGTTTTAGGATCATTATTGAAAAATACGATTTTTAATAGATTCCTTAAATACAGGATCGAAGATATCATATTTCCCTCTTTTTGTTCTTTCAATCAGTTGGGCTTTCACCATTTGATTAATTACTCCACCTACTTTTTCACCTATCTCTTCTTCTAATTCTTTATAATGAATTTTTCCTCTAGCAAGAAGTATTAATATTTGTTGCTGTAAAGCGGGGAGTCTTTCAAATAAGTCACTAAACAATGGATTTTCTCTTTTTACAATATTTTCAAAAGATTTTTGTATATCGTTTTTACCTATGTTTTTAACATTTATTATTTCAGTCAATGTTTTAACAATATAATCGGGAATGCCTTTTGTTAATGAATTTAAAAGCTTAATTTCTTTATTATGGATATTTATATCCCATGATTTGACAAGCTGTGTTGTTGCCTTTATATCAAAAGGAGAAATTTTGAATATCTCTACTTGCCTCCAAAATGCCGATGAAGACTTTACAAATATCTTGTTTATAAAAGTAGTAGAACTTCCACTGAAAATATATTGTACCCTTTTTTGAAATTGTATAACACTTCTCATAACTGCTATGATTTCAAACATATTATTGAATTTCTCTATATGTTGAAACTCATCAAAAATCATTATGATACATATGTTTTTTTTCTCGGCAAACTCTTCCAATGATTTTAGAGTAGCTTTTATAAGTTCTATTTCATCTTCTGGTCTCTCTTTTATGGATGCCCTAAGTTTTAAATATGTGCCTGTAGCACTACCAATTTCTGCTTCTATATCATTCAATCGACCTACCATTTCTTGCAATCGCCCAGTAAACCACTTGCCGAATCTTTCTACTCGTAGTTTTTTTTTAGTGCAATACGTATAATTTTCAATCATAGATTTTATTATCTCATCACTTAATTCACTCCAGTTTCTACGATATAAAACATCAATATAAATCGGAACGGTTTTAGAAGCAGATTCTTGGATATGCTTATATAGAAGATAGGTCTTTCCCAATCGTCTTGCGCCGGTTATTGCTAGATGTCTTGGTTTAAATTTTTTTAAAGATTCTCTTGTTTTTCTTAAATCCTCGAGTTCTCTTTCTCGGTTAACAAAATCTTTTGCTGTATTTGTTATATCTTTCAACATGGGTTTTCACCTTATTTTTATCTAAGAGATTATGCCATAAACGTTGTTTAACTTAAAATAATTTTTGCTTTTTAACCTTAAATTTTTTTAACCTTAATCTATTTTAAGGTATTTTAACAATTGATTATCGGATATGGGATATGATTTGGTATCAAAAGCTAAATTTAGAATGATGCATGTGCCAGATTCTGGAGATATTTGGATATTTTATATGGGAAATGGGCAGGTATCATATTCTAGAAATATGTTAGGTAACGTATTTGGGAAGAGAGTAAAAAGGGAATGTATTTTGCAGAGCCTAGCTATTTGTATGTTATCTTATTATATGGATTCTTGTTTTAGATTAATGTTGTTATCCAAATTTGCTAGTTTTGTTCTTCGGGGATTGTAAGATTATTGTCATACTTTTTTAATTCTTATTTCTCCATCTGAAAGTGGGATTATTTCTACACTGTCCCCAGTATTTATATCATCTATTATTTCTAATTTATGATTTGATATTGTATTTTTTTCTAATTTGATTTAAATCTTTTTCTTCAATTTGAGGGTTTTTGTATAATTCACTTAATTTTTCTCTAATTTTCCGCATCATTTTTACAGAATCTAAATTTTTTTCATTCATTTAATATCTCCCTTGGGCTTCTTATTTCAATTTGAGAATATCCATATTTGATGTTTATTGAATTATAAATCCTAATTTTTTCTAGGTTTACTATATGTTTAAAATTCCAACTAACCACAACATCTACTTTATTTAATGTGGCAATGGCAATATGTTGGTATCTATTATGTATTTGTTAGATATTTTTCCCTCTGAAATATATTTATCTGCTAATCTTATAGCTTCATCATTTAACCTTACATACTTTTTATTTTGGCGGGGTATCTTTTTTATTACATTTTTTACTTGAATTGGGGCTTGATCTAATTCTTTTAATGTAAGATCAGAAATAACAATTATTTTACTTCCTTTTTCAAATTCGTTTATTATTTTCTTGGACCATTCATTAAATTCAGTATCGTAAACTCCTCCAATAACTGATGTGTCGGTATATATTAATGGTTTCATTTTCATTCACATCGATTGGTAATATGTATAGCAATAAAAAAATAATTGCCTTTTTCTAATTGGAATAATAGGTAATCCTGTTTCTTCGTATATTACATAGGGAAATTTTGTAGAAGACAATTTAGATCATCCTTTCGGGGAACTAATATTACTGATATTTTTTTC
>CAYYOO010000086.1:4658-6065 GCA_964473335.1 uncultured Thermoplasmatales archaeon | reverse complement strand
GCCCAGGCCATTATTGAAATCATATCTTCCTGAAAAAGTGTTTTAAATTCTGAAAAATTAATAAGCCATCCAAAGACAACCCCCCATATTAATAGAAAAATTGCTAAGGATTGGAATCTCATGAATGATAAAGGATGTGGAGATAGTATTTTTTCTATTTTTTCGTTTTTTAATACTTCGTCATTTTCCATCTTTTTTCTCCTCAGTTTTTTTCTTGCGCAATTTTATCTTAAGTATGGTTTTAAATCTATCGCCATTGTCCAAAATCAACATTGTTAAAATAGCTGTTATTATTATCATTGAAATTGTTGAAATTGCAAGACTGTATGGATTTGGAATATAATAAAATAGTATCCGCATTAAAATATAGGACAATGGTAGACAGATGTAGGGAATATATTTTTTCTTACCTTCGATTTTATCTGTAGCTCTGATTAAATTTATGATAAGTAATGCTATTATTATTGCGATAATCGAGATTATTGATAAAAATCCAAAAATTGAAAAAAGAACTGTATACCAATCTGTTTTGAAAAGAATTGAGAGGTAGAAGAGATTATAGGATAGTAAAAGTAGTAGCAATATATAAAGAGGTTTATGGGTTATTAAGTTCCAGACGTTTTTTAGATCATACATCATGTCAACTTTATCTATTTTCTTTTCTCCGATATAACTTGGTCTTATGCCCATACCTAAGAATATTAGTAGTAATAAAAAGCCAAAATGCCCGGGATTTAATAGATTCATTTCAATTATTAGAAAAGAGAGAAATTTTTGTGAAAGCATATATAAATTCGTTCCAAAAGTTATTAATTGTCCGCCAAAAGTGTATTTTATATTGGTTATTTCTTCAGGAGTTATTAATGAAAAGATATCTGGTATTAATATGAATATACAGATAAATAACAAGAATGCTGGAATAAAGAAAGGTCCAATAAATAAAAAAGCGTTGGATACCCATTCAAATATTCCTTTTTTTTCTTTTTTTGGTGCAACTTTTCCGTAGTTTACACTTAAGTACACATCAGATATTCCGCTTTTTGTGACCGTATATCCTAGGGCATGGCATATTGTCTGAAATAGTATTCCTAAAAAATTTGTAAACCGACATAGGGGTTCATGTTTTGGTCTTATTTTATCTATTAGATATTTTTGCGCTTCAATAAAGATTAGTTTTATGAACCAAAATAATATGACACCTAGAATTGGTGCTAAAGGGGCAAAAATCACTATGTCAATTGGTGAGCCTTCCATCCGTCCTCTATTATGTGTAGTATTTACTTATTTAAAACTTTATCTTTTAGTATTTCATATTAACTCTCTATTTTTTTAACAACTAGATAATATTTATATATAAATAATATATTAAGAGACATATTATAATATTCAAGATTTACAGGAGCCATA
>CAYYOO010000086.1:2574-4558 GCA_964473335.1 uncultured Thermoplasmatales archaeon | reverse complement strand
ATTGGATGGTTTAGTCTTGACCTAGGTGATAGTCCCTTATTTGTGGAACCTGGAAAAAAATATTATTTAACTGCATCACTAACTAAAGATCTTCCAAATAATAAAGAAATTAGAATTTGGGGAGAATATAGCTCTGGTGAAGGGCCATACAGTGGAGGTACACTATATTATAACAAAGAGGGTACTGCCGGAGAGTGGGAAGAAGTAACTGACGGCGATTTAAAAGCTGATTTAGGTTTTCGTGTTTTTGGATTTAACCATCAATCAGCTACATTTTATGTAGATGATGATGCTCCTTCAGATGGGGACGGTAGTCAAGAACAACCCTTTCAAAATATTAATGATGCTTTAGATGTTGCAGAAGACAGAGACACTATAGTAGTTTTTAGTGGTACATATAATGAAAAAATAATTTTAGATAAAGAAGTTAGATTAATAGGTTCTGAAATTAATGATCAGGGTCTTCCAACTATTAAAAAGGAAAGATTAAATAACGAAAATAGTTTTTTAACTATTGAATCAAACAACTGTTTAGTCGACTCTTTTAACATTGAAGCAGTAGAGCAATATGGCAATAATTATGGTATTAAAATTGATTCTAATGAAAATACAATAAAAAATTGTAAAATTATGGGCACATATTTTGGAATCAAACTTAGTGATCGTTCAAATAACAAAATTACAAATAATATAATAAAAAAGATCACTAAAGCAATTGTAATATCAAATGGGGAAAATATTGTTTTTTCAGATAATGTAGTTAAAAAAATAAATAATAGAGTTGGACAATGCGGATTACAAATAGATTCATCAGAGGATTGTGAGATAACAAATAATGATTTTTATGGACATGGTATAACTTTCTCAGGCAATTTAAAGAAACACTATACAACACATACAATAAATAATAATGAAGTAGATGGTAAAAAATTAGTATATCATTCAGGTAAAAATAGTAAAAAAGTTTCAGGTAATGTAGGTCAAGTAATTCTTGCAGATTGTAGCCAATGTGAAGTGTCAGGCCTTGACATTGTTGGGATACATAAACCAATTTCTATTTATTACTCTGATAATTGTATAGTTTCAAACAATGAATTAAAAGGAGTGGTGTATGGCACAGGAATCTATATTTATGGTTCTTCAGATCTTAAAGTTTTAAATAATGAGATAACTGAATACCTTTTTTATGCATTGGAAATTGTAAAATCGAATGATAATAAGATAAGAACTAATAGAATTGCTGACAGTACATCCGGGATTTCATTATTTGAATCCAATAACAACAAAATACAAGACCAAAATGTAATTTTAAAAAGTGACACAGGTGTTGAATTAATTTCTTCAGATGAAAATAAAGTTTTTAAAAACGAGATCAATAACTGTAATTATGGCGTGGGAATAAGAAACTCAGACGGTAACACGGTTAATGAAAACTTGTTGACAATTGATGAATATTATGATTCAGATCTTGATAGTTATGGTGTTTATGTATATGGTGAAGATGAAGACTGTTTTGGTAACACTATCTATAAAAACGATATTTATAATTTTGATATAGGTATATATCTTGAAAATTCAAGAGAGTCTATCGTTCGTTTAAATCAAATATGGCACAATGATGTTGGAGTTCAGTTAGAAAACTCATATGACAATAGAATTTTTTATAATAATTTTTTATACAACGAAGATAATGCTTTTGGTTGCAATCAAAATAATTTTTGGGATGACGGATTAGAAAAAGGCAATTATTGGGATGATTATATTTCTAAAAACCCTGATGCAAAAGACTCAAATTCTGATGGGATTTGGGATTATTCCTATCAAATATATGGCGGAGGTCAGGATAATTTCCCATCAACAAATAAGATTATTACGGCAAAAAGTAAACAAGTTGAAAAACATTCGATTCTAGATTTGATAAAAAGCGTTTTATCTAGATTGAATTTTTTTGATATAATAAAACAGCTTTTTTCTAGGATAAATC
>CAYYOO010000086.1:0-2474 GCA_964473335.1 uncultured Thermoplasmatales archaeon | reverse complement strand
GGCATTATCTGCTTTGATGATTGTTTTCATTCTTTTATCTATAACTGCTAATTCCCAGAATTTAAAAGAAAACGATAAAAACAAAACAAATAATAAAATTGAAGATCTTTTATTTGCCTCTAAAGTAAAACTTCTGATGAAAATTACAAATACCCCGTCCCTAGTTGTAACTGTTATTGATAATGATAGTGTTCTATGGTCAAATGCTTACGGATATCGTAATGTATTTCTTCGTAAAAAAGCAGAGTTGGATTCTATCTATATAATCGGATCAATTTCTAAAACATTTATCGCAACTTCAATAATGCAGCTTTATGAGAGAGGTTTATTAAATCTTGATGATGATGTTTCTCTATACCTTCCATATGAATTAAAAAATCCAAATTTTCCTAATGTTAACATATCATTTAGGATGTTACTTGCCCATCAGGCAAGTCTTAACGATGGCTTTTTTGATATCCCAAGCTATTTTCCTCTTTCAAATGATCCTTGTGAATGGATAAGGGATAGACTTGTTCCAGGTGGAAAAAAGTATGATATTGAGTATTGGAAAAATTATTGTCCAGGAAAATATCTTAACTATTCAAATTGGGGTTTTATATTGCTGTCTGCCCTGTTAGAAGAAATATCTGGCCAATCTTTTGAAGAATACTGTAGAGAAAATATTTTTGAACCCTTAAATATGTCAGATACTAGTTTTAAATTAAAAAAATTAGATCGCAGAAAGCTTGCAAGGCCGTATCTTCCTATTATTCCCGGGTTATACTGTCCTCTTCCAAATTATGAAATAAAATGTGCATCAGCATGTGGTGGACTTAGAACTACTGTTTTAGATCTATCAAACTATTTTATGGCTCATATCAATCAGGGAAAATATAAAAATTACCAACTTTTGAATTATTCAACTGTTGAATTGATGCATAGTATCCAATATCCAAATTCAAGTTCAAAATTTTATATTGGTGATATACAGCATGGATTGGGATGGATCCATATGAACCTAAGCGGTGACATACTTGAAGGATACAACGGTGGAGCTATCGGTTATTCTTGTGATATGGTCTATAGAACATCTAATAATGTTGGGGTGATAATGTTTTCAAATAATCACTTCAAGAGATCGAATAAGGAGTTAGCTAATTTTAAGCTTGACTTAAGATATGAATTAGCTGATCTATTTATTGATAGAGCCTTACATAATTAAGATAAAAAATTTGTTTTAAATAACTTTAATATCAATTCTTTCACCTTTAAAATTGTAACCTTTCCATGATGATATAGTATATGGGTTGGCTGAGATAATATGTACTTTCCCATGTTTTCTAAAAAGAGTCAGATCTGCCTCTGATGGATTTGCAGAGGGGCTTGGATGACTGTGTACAGTTCCTACTATTGAAAAATCTACAGGCATCATATGTAACTTAAAAATCGCATGCGTTTCACCTGAAATCGTTCCAGGCAGCATCACCAACTCGGTTATCGTGTCTTTTAGGTTGTCATCAACTCTTAGCATCCCTCCAAATTCTTTGGGATGGCTTTCTTTTGCGCATTCAAATATTAGTTCAAGTGTATCTTTTTCTATCTTCCATTCTTTTTGTTTTAACGGTTCATTTCTTTTTTTGTTAAATATGCCCATTTTTATTATCTCACTAGTTTAAGTCTGACCATCTGATAAAAACTTTCTCCAAATCTAACAAACCTTGCTTTTTTCTCTGAGCCGGTTATTGTAATTTTACTATCAGTTGAAATAGGTTGAGGAGACTCTCCATCTATTACAAGATGGGATTTTTTACTTTTATTTAGGATTTTTACACCTATTTTTTTATCAATTGGGACAACCCATGGACGTGCAGACAATTTAAATGGTGCAATAGGTGCAATGACCATTGCTTGTACAGATGGATCAAGTATTGGACCTCCTGCGCTTAATGAATAGCTAGTACTACCCGTTGGTGTGGCAATTATTATTCCATCTGCTCCAAATGTTTCAATAAGTTCATCTTCCACAAAGATCTGAAGGTAAATTATTTTTGCAATACGCGCTGTCTGTATTGTCACTTCATTTGCAGCATCAGAAAGCCTTTTTCCATCTAATAAAACTTTTATTTTTGCTCTTTCTTCTATATTGTATTTTCCATCAATAACCTTTTGAAGTCCATCTTTTGCATATTTTGATTCTACTTCACATAAAAAGCCCATGGCACCAGAGTTTATTGCAAAAATTGGCTTTTCTATGTCTTCTAGGGCTCTAAGAATTGTTCCATCCCCGCCAACTGTGACAACTATCTCTGATTTTTTATTTATCTCTTTGAGGTTATAGCCTTCAATACCAATTTTTTTCCCGCATTTCTTATCGACAAACACTTCTCCATTTTCTTTTAAAAAATTGTATACGTCATTAGCTGTACTACATGCTTTTTTTACATGATAGTTACATACTAGACCCCATTTCATTCTTCTTTATTCTCCTTTAA
>CAYYOO010000085.1:0-6124 GCA_964473335.1 uncultured Thermoplasmatales archaeon | reverse complement strand
GCTAATAGGAATATAATAACTTATTATAAAACCAACGGAAAAGAAAAAAAATAATAAAAAAATTATTCACTGAGCCAATCTTCGTCTATTCTTTTATAGTCAGATATTTCTTCTTTATTGAACCATAAATTTATTTCAAACTCAGCAGTATCTTCACCATCTGAACCATGGACAATATTTCTACCAATAAACTGACCAAAGTCACCACGGATTGTTCCCATTGCAGCTTCTTGAGGATTTGTTTTACCCATCATATTTCTAACCATATTTATTGCATTATTTCCCTCAAGAACCATTGCAACAACAGGTGAACTGCAAATATAATTTACAGTAGGCTCAAAGAAAGGTTTTCCTTTATGAATCCCATAGTGTTTTTCAGCAAGATCTCTACTAACTGAAACCATTTTCATTGCTACCAATTTTAACCCTTTTTTTTCAAAACGATTTACAATTTCACCAATAAATCCACGTTGAACTGCATCTGGTTTAATCATTACAAATGTTCTTTGCTTTGTCATATAAAACCCCTAAATAGTTGATTATCAGGATAAATAATTTATATATAGATTTAACGGACTAGGTAATAGATTTTGCAAGAATGTACAATACATAGCTAGCTGAATTGATAACAATATGTGCAATAATTGCTGAATAAAGGTTATTTGTTTTAATTACTATATAAGCAAGAACAAAACCAATAATAACTGCAAAAACCACAGGGTACAACATACCATAACTCATGTGAGCAACACCAAATAATATTGCAGAGCATATAATTGCTAAGTTTTTTCCAGCAAAACCTTCTAGTTTTTCAAGAAGAAATCCTCTGAAAAAAACCTCCTCTCCAATTGGTTGGACAGTAACTAAGAAAAATAACATAATAGGCGAATAAAGCTTATCTAAGACATCAATATTGCTTTGATCTTCTAGATTGTAACCCAAGGCGATCAAAAGAAACTCAATAGCAGTAAAAACTATAAAAATCAAGATTGCAGATAAAATACCCCATAAAAAAGCAACATCAATATTTTCAAGTTTCAATCTCATTTTATGTAGGGCTTTTTTGAAAGCTAGATTATTGACAAGTAAGTACCAAACTATTGGAATTATAATGAAGGTGAAAAACACAAAAATTAGAGTAAATAAAAAATTAAAAATGTCAAAAAATATATTTTTTTCTACGAGCATTTCAAGATTTTCAACGTTTTCTAAAAATGGAATAATATTAAAAAAAGAAATAATTGGCAAAACTAGTATGTTAACAATAGCAAAAATAACCATCAGCAAAGCGAGAATGTGAAGTGGTTTTTTAATATCAAAATCCATATTTTTTGATATCGGCTGATATTTGATAAAAGTTTTTAAATATTCGTTTGTGTTTCCCCAAAAGAAGAAACAGGGGCCCGTGGGGTAGCTTGGCCCATCCTCGTGGCTTTGGGAGCCATGAACCCCGATTCAAATTCGGGCGGGCCCATATTTTCTTTAATAATAGGAATCTTTTTTAATAGGATATACTATTTTGGATATGTAATTGCATGTGCAGGTAGGATGGGATGATACAGAAAAAAACAGCAATTTTATTAGTTGTTATTCTATGTTTTACAAGCTTAAATATATCCAATATTTCAAAAATTAGCTCCGCACCTGTCACCCCTAGATTTTATGTTGATGACGATGCAGAATCAAGCTGGTATTCAGATGATGATCATTTTTTGAGCATTCAATCAGCAATTAACCAAGCAAATCCATATGACAGGATTCTAGTTTATGCTGGGACATATACAGAAAATATAATTATCAACAAGACAGGGTTAAGTCTTTTTGGGGAAGATAAAAGCTTGGTTACAGTAAGCGGCGGTGGATCAGGAACTGTTATAAAAATCACTGAAGAAAATTGTGATGTTAGTTCACTCACTGTAACAAACTGCGGATCAAGTGGTTTAAATTCCCTTGTAAAAATAAATGCAAGTAACACGATAATTACCGACAATATCTTTACATCTGGATACTATGGAATATATATAGAAAATTGTAGCTCAACAACTATTTATTATAATGATGTCAGTGATTGTGATAAAAACGCAATTCACATTCAGAATTCTTTATCAACTACTATCGAACATGTAGATATATCAGATATCAGCGAAAATGGAATATTTTTAAAAAACCTATCAGACAGTTCAGAAATAAAATATACAGATATTACAACCTGTGACTTAAATGGACTTTTTTCTTATCATAGTTCAAATATTACAATATCAAACTGCAACATAAAAAATAATGAAAAGCATGGGATACACTTCAATTACACATGTAATGATAACACTTTAACAAACAACAACATATCCAAAAACGACAAAAATGGAATATACCTTAATGATTACAGTAAAAGAAATATAATAAATCAAAATAGTTTATATCAAAACTGCGAAGATGCTGTAGGTAAATATACTTACGCAGCTATAAGAGTTGAAAATTCAAGCATTAATACGATTGGAAATAATAACATTATTAACAACTATTTTTACGGAATCATGGTTGTTGGCGATAGCAACATAATTCATAACAACTCAATAAATAGAAATGATAAGCATGGCATCTTTTTATTTGGAGATAATAATAACAATATAAGAGACAATGACATAGAAAGTAATACCTATAGTGGTATCAGAGCATATAATTCCACATCTAATATTATTACTAAAAATGAGATATCATCAAACAATAAAGGAGTTTATCTAAATTATTACTCTACTGATAACGAAATATGGAACAATTATTTTCACGATAATACTGTTAATGCATATGATATAAGCCCAAATTCCAATATATGGAATAAATCTAGTTATATCGGTAATAACATTGTAAACGGTAACACACAAAATGTAGCAGGTAACTATTGGGATGATTTTGATGAATCAAGTGAGGATGCAGTTGACAGTAACAAAGATGGCATCATTGAAGGAAATAAATCTATTGATATACAAAGCTATGATTATCAGCCCATAAGTGATATCATTTCACCGGAGATAAGTAATGTTGCTGTTTCACCTTCTTCCCAGTCAATTGGAAGCTACACCTATATTTCTGCAACTGTTACAGACAATACTGAGATAAAGGATGTAAGACTTGTATACACAGATCCCGATGATATAAAACACAATATCTCCATTCTGCAAAACTCATCTGATACAATCTATTATTGCAACAAACAATTCTCAAAAGTAGGTAGCTATAGTTTTATAATTAAAGCAAAAGACCCGATGAATTGGATAAGTTCTAGCTCAAATACATTTGAAATAACAGAAGGAACTGCTCCATCAGTTACAGATAACTCCCCCACATCAGCTGAAGCAGGAGGAGGATTCATTTTTAATGCAACTGTCACAGATGATTCAGATTCTGCAGAGGACCTAACTGTAAAAGTTATTTGGTCCCATGATGACAAAGGCGGAAACAGTACAATGACAAATTCAGGAGGAAATGTATTTTTATATTCTGCAGAACTTGATAACACGGTTGGAACGCTTAGCTATGGTTTTTATACTGAAGATAGCTGGGGTAATCATCAAACTACTTCAGAAACAACTGTCAGTGTAACAGATAACACAGATCCAACTATAACAATAAATTCCCATGAATACGAGTCAGACGGATTTATCCACACATTTGAAATAAGCACGACTATAACTGATAATACAGGGATATCTAGTTCATATATTGAATATTGGATAAATGAAGGCAGCCATAACATTGCAGAAATGGATAATTCAGGAAATAACTACGAAAAAACAATATATCTACAAAATGCTGATGACAAGGTTTATTGTATCGTCAACGCAACAGATACCGCCGGAAACGAGGTTGACACTAAAAATCCTTATGCAGATTGCGGTGGAAGCTACTCAGGTATTACCTCAAGTCCAGTAACATTTAACGCATCAGATAGTTATGATTTGGATGGCACTATAGATGAATATCTATGGGATTTTGGTGATGGCTCAACAGCTAATGGTATAACGATTGAACACAGCTATCTAACAAATGGCAATTACCAAGTAACTTTAACAATAACAGATAATGATGGAAATACAGATCAAGATTCAACAACAGCAGAAATTGGACAATCAGAAAAAACATATACTTCAGAGCTGACATTAAATGAAATTGAAGAATCTTATTCTGTTGAACTAACTGAATTGTTTTATTGCTATGATACAGATGGAGATGGAAAAGAAGATCTTTTTTATGATCCAAACAAGGTTCTTGAAACAGTACACAGTAACAATATAGAGATGGATGACGCAAATTATTTTATTTTAAAGCCAAAAAATCAAAATAAGATATTCTTATGGAATACTGATAACGATACAATAACTGAAGTTGATAACTCAATTCCGATTGAAGAAACAAATGAAGAATCAAGTGAAAAACATACTTATGTAAATGTTACAATAAACAAAACAGAGGGCTGGATCTATTTTGATTTAGATGATGAATACTCAAGCTCAAGTTTGAATGTATATGCAGGTGAAAACAAAATACCTGATGATAGATTCTGGCGTGAAAATAATAAGGTTTATGTTTTAGACGATCCAGTTGTAACTTACATACTTAAATATGAAAAAGCAGAAACTACAGGTTCCTTAAAATGGATGAGATTTTCACCGACAAATGAAAATGTCAGTATAAACAATCCTTATGAACTCAGCATGGATGAACCGACGATAACAATTGAGTATAATGTTAAAGTTACAATCACACAAGCAAAGTTTTATGACTATAAACTAGATTTTGAAAAATCAATAATAAATGATTTAGAAACATCAGACAACAAAATTTATTCATTCACACCCACTGATATCAATCCAGGTAAATATGATATAATAATTAATGCCCAGGACAGCAAAGGTAATATATGGCAAAATTTTACATACTATCTTTACACCCAACCGACTATTAATGAAGAAACAGAACTTGACTACTTTGCATTTATTCC
Organism: uncultured Thermoplasmatales archaeon; assembly: GCA_964473335.1. Taxonomy (GTDB): domain Archaea; phylum Thermoplasmatota; class E2; order DHVEG-1; family DHVEG-1; genus CAYZTD01. The sequence continues at coordinate 1,125 of CAYYOO010000085.1, read as the reverse complement.
ATACATTGGACTAATCATCGGTATAGCTGTAGCATTATTAATTCTATTTAGATACAAAAAAATTAACCTTCAGAGTTTTATTTACTTTAAAAACAAAAAAATAATACCTTTTTTTAAACCCTTAGTATTTGGCCCAATAAGGTTAAATATAGATGAAAGCAACATACAAAAAGCAGAGTTTTATGTAAACGGAAAACTTCATGACACAATCACCGAGCCGCCATACAATTGGGATTTTAACAAAACAGGTATAATGAGACCAAAAATTGAAGCAAAAATATATGACAAAAACGGAGAGGAAAGCAGCACCGGCGAAATGACATTTTATGTTTTCAATAACAGACTTTTTAGGTAAAATGATAAGATTTAATTAAAGCATACCTTATTTTAGCAAATATGGAAATAAAAACTATTTATGGAATAAATTACGACTCAAATATATACGTTATTAATGGAGAAAAACCTAGCATAATTGATACTGGGACAGGGATTTATCATAACAGAGTTTTACAAGAAATATCAAAATTAATTGATATATCTAAAATAAAACAAATAATACTTACACATGAACATTTTGATCACACAGGTGGAATAAAAAAATTAACTGAAGAAATAAAAAAACCTGTTGAAATCATCTCACATGAAAATGCAAGTAAAAAAATAGAATCAGGAAAAAGTGAATTTGCAAGAATGCTTAATGAAAAATTCGAAAAGGTAGCAGTTGATAAAAAACTAAAAGACAAGGATGAAATAAAAGTTGGAGATAAGGTTTTTAAAGTTTTACATACACCAGGTCATACACCTGGCTGCATTTGTTTATATGAAAAAGATACTAAAGCATTAATTTCAGGAGACACAGTTTTTTCCTATGGTTCATTTGGAAGATATGATTTTTCTAATGGAAACCTAGATGAACTAAAAAAATCAATAGAAAAACTAACAAAACTAGATATTAAAAATTTATATCCTGGCCATGAAAGAATAGTTGAAGGTAATGCAAATGAACATATCAAAAAAAGTTATGAAAACTGTAGATACTTAAGGTGACCTCCTCCACCCATTGAAATGAGTGGCTTCCAAACCCCTTCACATCCTTTCAGTCCAAGGTTAAGATGCTACCGATAT
>CAYYOO010000084.1:0-6139 GCA_964473335.1 uncultured Thermoplasmatales archaeon | reverse complement strand
TTCCTACTAAGTGATTTATTACTGTTTCAGATATATCTTCAGCGTATTCACCTATTCTTCCTATACTTTCTATGATGTATCCTGCTGACAAGGCAACTATTGCTTCTTGTTTAAGTATATCTTTTTGTACATCATCGCATTTTTTGTTTAAATTCTTTAGTAGTTCAATATTTTCGTTTGCCTCTTTTATGTCTTTTTTTGAATATGACCCTATACTTTTATTTAATATTTCAATTGAAAATTTTGCTGATGAGATAATCTTATTTTTTAGTTTTTCATCAAATTCTTTGTCAATTATTAAGATATAGTTTTCTGCAATTTTAATAATATGATCTCCTATTCTTTCAAGTCTTTTACTAAGTAGATATGATGTTGTTGCTTCTTCGATTGTTATGCCCATTTTTTCAGCAAAGTTTACGTTTCTTGTGATTATGTTGTTTTGTCTTGCGATAAGCCAGTGGAGTCTATCTACTTCATTGTCCCTTAGAATTACATCCTCAGCTAGTTTTTTGTCTTTATTTCTAATAGAATTTATAGAATCTTCATACATTCCTTTTACCATTATATGCATTCTTTTTATTGATCTATGAAACGGCATTTCAGCTGGATTCAATAAATCCTTTAAAATCACTTTATTGTCTGTTTCTTCGACTACTTCTTGGCCTATTGTAGTTTGAATGAATTTTCTTATAGTTTTTCTTATTTGAGGTACCATTCGTCCTTTTGATTTTATAATTATTGAGTCAAATCCAGAGATATATGCACCAATTAGTTTTCTAAAAAGAAATCTCTCATTACTTTTTTCTGTTACCTCGAATTCTTTAAATCTTTGATGGTTTTTTCTATTCATCTCAGAAGTGAGTAATAGTGTACCATCTGATTGTGTGAGAATTCCCACTGGATCATTTTTTTCTATGTTAGATTTTTTTACCCATTCTTTTGGTAGGGTTATTATATATGAGGAGCCTCCGGTCATTTGTACTCTTCTTACGTCCATTAGATATAAACCTCCCTTTAATTAGAAAACGCATATTAAATATAAATATAAACTTTTCTATAGGTCTATATTGTAAATATATTCCTATATATTTGACTATAGACTATGTAGAGAAAGTATATATTTAAAAAGTAACTTTTTGCGAATGATACAAATGTTTTGGGGAAAGAAAAAAATATTAAATAAATTGACGCTAGTAATACCAGTAATATTAATAATGATTACACTGGCCTTTAGTGGCTGTGTTGAAGATGGTGAACAAAAGACTATAAACATTAAAGGATCTTCAACTGTTTTACCAATAGCTGAAGAAGCAGCAGTCCAGTTTATGGCAAAAAATGAAAATGTTCAGGTAACTGTTGCAGGAGGCGGGTCATCAGTTGGAATCAACTCTGTAGCTAAAGGCGAAGTTGATATAGGTGATGCATCAAGAGAAGCAAAAGCAGGTGATGTAGAAGATATCGATGGTGTAGATCTTGAAGATCTTAAAGATAATGTTGTGGCATATGATGGAATTGCAGTTGTTGTGAGTCCTAATGTTTATGATAGTATCACCGGTTTAACAATGGATCAAATATATAAGATATACACAGGGAATATATCAAATTGGAATGAAATTGGAGGTCCCGATTTAGAAATTTATGTAAACGATAGAGCCTCCACATCAGGAACTCGAGCAACATTTGTTGAGCTCATAGAAGACAATGAAGGAAATGCACTTGAAGATTTTGAAGAAGAAGGTGGAGAGCTAGCAGTAGATGATGTACATCAAGAAAACTCAAATGTAGTAACAGCTGTTTCTGGCAGTCAACAAGCCATTGGATATGTTGGATTAGGATATGTAAATGAGGATACCTGCCCAGCTATCGAAATTGATGGTGTATATCCAACAACCACAACGATAAAAGATAATTCCTATCCAATTTCAAGAAGTCTACACATGTATACTCTAGGTGAGCCAACTGGGGTAGTAAAAGACTTTATCGATTTTGTCCAAGGAACAGAAGGACAAAAAATTGTTGAAGATATAGGTTTTATAACTTTAAGCTAAAAACAAAAGATTGCAAATTAGTAGAGTGATACATAATGCTGCATAGAAGAGTAAAGGAGAAACTAATTAGATATGGCTTCTTTATTCTCGCAGCAATCTCAATTTTTATTGTTTTTTTTATACTTTTTTTTCTGATAAATGAATCAATTCCAGCATTTAATGAATATGGATTTGGTATATTTGAGTCAAATTGGAGTGTTCCTAGGGAAGTTTATCAAATTGGAGCGGCTTTATTTGGTACCGCAATTGTAACAATTGGTGCTATGATTATAGCTATTCCTCTAGGAATTGCTAGTGCAATTTTTTTATCAGAGATAGCACCTTATTATCTAAGAGCTACTTTAAAACCTATTATCGAATTGTTAGCAGGAATCCCTTCAATTGTCTATGGATTTATCGGAGCAACCTTGCTAGTTCAATATTTAGTACCTACGTTTGATTTATTGAAAGGTAAATCTTATCTTGCAGGGTCAATAATTTTAGGAATTATGGCTTTACCAATTATAATCAGTATCTCTGATGATGCATTAAAATCAGTACCACGTGAATTGAAAGAAGCATCATTAGCTGTTGGTGCAACAAAATGGGAAACTATCAAAAAAGTTACTTTTCCTACTGCAATATCGGGGATATCTGCAGCTGTAATTATGGGGATGGGGAGGGCCGTTGGAGAAACAATGGCAGTTTCACTAGTTGTTGGAAATGTTATGAGGATACCAATACCGCCCTTTGATATTTTCGAATCAGGATCAACTCTTACCTCAATTATTGCACTTGAAATGGGTGAAGCAACAGGTATCCAAACAAACGCTCTATTTGCTTGCGGCGTCATTTTGTTTATTATTGTTGGTTCTATGAGCATTGCATCAAATGTCCTAAAAGAGAGAATCGAAAAAAAATTCAAAGGTGGATAAAATTGAAAATAAGTTTAGATTATTTAAAAAATCTTAGCCATATTTTGTTTTACAGATTCTTTGATAGGGATAACTATAACATTACAAATATCCTTTCATCTATTACAATATTAATATCTTTATTGATGATTTTTTTAGGGTTTAATTCACTTTCCGATCAATCATATATTGGAGATAATAATCTGCAAATTTTACTTTCTCTGTTATCAATTTTGCTTGTTCTTCAATGTATAAATTCTTTTATTAAAAGTAAAGAACTTCCACATGAAAGAAAAAAAAATGAAAAAAAATTTCTCTATTTAATGAAAGTCTTTTTTGTTAGAATAAGAAAATTGATACCAATGATAATTTTTACAACTATAGTAATAATTATCGCAATATTTTTACCATTATTTCCACCTAAATATGATTTACGTGGTATAGAAATTTCAGCTTCAATTATAAAGTTCTTAATTGTTTCTGTAATAAATATAATAATTGGAATACTTGGAGTTTCATACAGTCTAAAACCAATATATAATTTTACAAGTAAATCAAAACAATATTCAGCATATTTTGTTTTGGTATTATCTACTATTTTGATACTAGTTCCTTTGTTTATAATCGTCAGCAATATTGTTGTTAACGGTGCAGGGGGTATTTCATGGGAATTTTTAACTGAAGATGTTAGGAGTTTTGGTGAAGAAGGAGGAGTTTTTAAAGCATTAATAGGGACATTATGTTTAATTTTTGGAGTTACAATTATCGCAATTCCTCTTGGAGTTAGTGCTGCAATTTATTTAACAGAATATGCAAAAGAAGGAATAATTGTAAGAATAATAAGAATTGCAGTTGATATTTTACAGGGGGTACCCTCAATTGTTTTTGGTTTATTTGGTCTTGCTTTACTTGTGCCAATATTTGGTATATGTTTATTAAATGGGATAATAATTTTATCCTTTTTAACATTGCCAATTGTTATTAGAGCTTCAGAAGAAGCAATTCTTTCAGTTCCAAAAAGTGTTAGGGAAGGTTCATATGCACTTGGCGGTACAAAATGGCAAACTATAAGAAGAGTTGTTTTGCCACCTGCACTTCCAGGTATAATTACTGGTGGAGTGCTAGGCCTAGGAAGAGCGGCAGGTGAAACAGCTCCAATAATGTTTGTTGCTTGTGTATGGATTGGTGCACCTTATCCTCCAGATTTATTTGCACCCATCCAAGCTTTACCTTATCATCTTTTAAACTTAATATACAAAATTGGAGCGTGGGATGTAGATCAAAAAGCCTGGGCTGTTGCCTTTCTATTGATAGGTATAGTCCTTGGTATTAATGCAATCTCAATAATAATTAGGGAGAAATTTAGAGTTCAATTTTAAAAATGGAAGTGAAAATAAATGGGTAAAAACGAAAAGATTAAGATGGAAGTCAAAAAACTCAATCTATGGTATGATACAAAACAAGCTTTGATAGATGTAGATATGCCAGTTTATAATAACAAAGCTACTGCCATCATAGGTCCATCTGGCTGTGGGAAATCAACCCTTATCCGTTGTTTTAATAGAATGAATGATGTCATTGATAAATGTAAAATAAAAGGCAGCGTTTTGTTGGATGGCAAAGATATGTACAGTAAAAAAACAGATGTTGTAGAAGTAAGAAAAAGTGTAGGAATGGTATTTCAAAAACCTAATCCCTTTCCAAAATCTATTTTTGAAAATATTGCATATGGTTGTCGTATAGCTGGAATTAGAAACAAGAAAAAACTCGAAGAAATTGTCGAAAATAGCTTAAAAGAGGCAGCTCTTTGGGAAGAAGTTAAAGACCGACTTCAAGATTCGGCAATGGGTCTATCAGGCGGTCAACAACAACGTCTTTGTATTGCTAGAGCTCTTGCAATAAATCCAGAAGTAATACTAATGGATGAGCCGTGTAGTGCACTTGATCCCATTGCTACAGCAAAAATTGAGGATTTGATAAGAGAGCTTATTAAAAACTATACAGTTGTAATAGTAACACACAACATGCAGCAAGCAGCTAGAGTTTCAGATTACACGGCTTATATGTATCTAGGTAAGTTAATTGAGTTTGGTGAAACAAAACAAATATTTGAAAATCCAAAAAAAGAGAGTACTGAAAATTATATAACAGGTAGATTTGGTTAAATTAGGTGATAAAAAATGGTTGAAAAATTTCATGAAGAATTAGATAATTTAAAAGATGAAGTAATAAAGATGGGTAATCTATCAAAAAAGATGCTTAAAGAATCTGTTATTTCATTAAAAGAAATCGATGAAAAAAAAGCTAAATCAGTAATTTCTCATAAAATAGATATTGCTGATATGGATAATAAAATCGAAAAAAGAGCTTTTAGACTTATTGCTTTGTATCAACCGATGGCAAAGGATATGCGTGAAATAGCTTGTATTTTAAAACTTATAACTTATCTCACACGTATCGGACGTTACGGTAAAGATATTGCAAAGATAGTCAAACACTTTGAGCATGATAAACATGTTCGAAAACTTGTTGATATACCACACATGGCAGATCTTGTTTGTAGTATGGTAGATGATGCATTAAAAACCTTTAAGGATGGTAAACTATCTCGCTTCAATGATTTTATTGATCGTGAAGAAGATGTTGATGAACTTAGATACTCAATTTTTAGGGAAGCTTTATCTTATATGATGGAAGATCCTAAAGTAATAAAACGTTGTACAGATTATATTATGGTTGCAAGATACCTAGAGCGTTGTGCGGATCATGCATGTAAAATGGCTGAAAAGATATTTTATATGGAAACAGGAGAGCGTGTTGAAATTGACTGCCGTGAAGAAACAAGTAAAGCATGTTTTACTGGTGTGAAAAATAATGGTAAATAATAAAAAAACTGTGCTTTTCCTGTGTACTCATAATTCTTGTAGAAGTCAAATCGCTGAAGCTTTTTTGAATTCTTTATATGGGGGTTCCTATAAAGCATATAGTGCTGGAGTTGAAAAAACAAAAGTAAATCCCTATGCAATTGAAGTAATGAAAGAAATCGGAATTGATATGTCTAAGCATAATTCAAAAACAATTGAAAATTTCAAAGATGAAAATTTTGATATTGTTGTAACTGTTTGTAATACTGCTAAAGAAGCCTGTCCATTTTTCCCTGGTAATAAAATAATTCACAAGAGTTTTTCTGATCCTTCA
>CAYYOO010000083.1:0-6392 GCA_964473335.1 uncultured Thermoplasmatales archaeon | reverse complement strand
TTTGCATCTTATGGGGCTCTTGAAGGTGCATTAAATATTGCTAATAAACAACCTAATCTTGATGTTGATCTATCTGAACAATATATGGTCTCATGTGGATGGAGAGTAGATAACTCAAATTTTAATGGATGCGGGGGTGCTAACATGGAAGGGACAATGAATTTTGTTAACGAATATGGTGCTTTTTCAGAGGAGGGATTTAGATATAATTCTTATTGGGATGCAGATATAAATGATTATCATAATCCAGATTGTTCTGAAAAAGATTCATATTGGAAATCAACAAAAATAGATGCGAAAAAATGTAATGTTGTTTCAGGTGAAAAAGCAGTTAAACTAGCTATAGCCAGATATGGCCCTGTTTTTACATATTTTAAGGTATACGAAGATTTTGGCGATTATAAATATGGTATTTATGAACATAAATGGGGTGATTATACTAATGGAAACCATGCAGTTGCAATAGTCGGTTATAACGATGAGGACTCCTGCTGGATATGTAAAAACAGCTGGGGAAAATCATGGGGAGAAAACGGATATTTTAGGATAAAATATGGCGAGTGTAATATTGCAAAATATGCATATTATTATTGCCATCAAGGTAATGACCCTATAAACATGGGAAGAGCTTTTACAGAAATATCTGGAGATTGGAGACCTCTACAAGATGAAAACGGACGGTATACTGGTATTTTAATGAGTGATGAAACAACAGATAGTTGGGATGATGATGATAACAAAAAAGATGACAGGCCGTGTACTGCAACTTATGAATTTGATATCGGAACAAATTCTATTGAAGATGAACTCTCTGTAAGCATTTATTTTGGCGAATGGGGAGCTATAGGCCAGGGTGGACCAGATCTAAAGATATATAATTATAATTCAAATAGTTGGAAAACTTGGTCAGATATAACACCTAATCCACCTGCCCATGATGAACCAAGATGGAAGACAAAAAAAATCAGTTCGAATCCTAGTAACTATGTTAGTAATGATGGTATTGTAAAAATTCAGGTCCATGATGATGTATGGGATGAAACTTATCTATACAAAGTAAAAATCAGATATATACCTGTTGAAGAGGAACCTGAAGCTGAAGTATATGCCTATTCTACAATAGAACCCATTGTTTGGTATAATGTAAAACCAAATAGTCAAGTAGATGATAAAGTCTACATATCTAATTTAGGCTCGTATGATTCTAAACTTGATTGGACAATAAACAAGTTTGAAACAGATTGGGGGACATGGAGTTTCAGTCCAAGTAATGGAAATGATCTAACAACAGACGAAGGTGATAAATCTATTACAGTTAAAGTTACTGCTCCAAATAAATATAAAGAACACTTTGATGGATGGATAAAAATTACAAATAAGAACGATCATACAGATTATAGAATAATAAAAGTAGAACTTGATACTAAAAAAAGAGGCAGAGGAGTAAACGAAAAACAAATTGAAAGAGATTTTTTAAAAAACATAGATAATCTCTTAGGAATATTCCAAGACAATTTTGAAAAAATATTCCATCCAATGTATGAAAAGTTTTTTCATCCTTTGATCCGAAAAACCATGCAATTTAATAAAAATACTTTTAGTAACACATTATTTACAAAATAATAAAAACATTATTTTTTCTTACTTTTCAAGCTAATCTGTTTATGAATTAAATTTGAAACAATATGAATTATTGGTGTTACAATAAGTAAAAACAATACATGCCACAAACTGATATTTTCAAAAAACCAGTTCATCTTTGTAAGACCAGTTAAATTAAGAATACCTGAAACAATAAAACTGAAAAATAACACACCAAGTATAAAATCCAACTGATCAAATGGAATCCAGTCTTTTCCTCTTGAAATGCCTATTCTTCTTTTAAAAAAACTTTCAAGTATGTCTCCAGATAATGCTCCGAAGCATATCGAAAAAAGAATTGGTATCATAAATGGAAAACCACGAAAATCTGTTATTCCAATAAATGCATATTCTGAACTATTAATATAAAAAGCCCCAATCGATAGGCCAAAGCCACCTATCATTCCTATAATTGTTCCAATTATTAGACCTCGCCAGGTCTTTCCATCTCCAAAGATCCTTTTTCCGTCTTTATATTTTTTATTAAGATCAATTGGTGTCCCACCACCAAAAAGTTTAGCACTTGCATTTGCAATGTATGCAGGAAGAATGATCCAGAATGCTTGAGCAATGATCTCCCAACTCATATTTTATAAGAAAGAACAATACAGAACTTACTTAAAATAATGTTTAAAAAAAGAAGTGAAAATATTATTCTTTTCTACTAAGTTTTAGACCTTTGTAGCAGAATTTGTTACTTCTTTTCACAAGGCCCTTAAGTGCTAGATTTGAAAGGCTGAAGTTTTCAGCGACCATGTTTCCGAATTTACCATTCTCACCAATGAACGTATAAATGTCATCTTCAAGTTTTTTGAATTGCTTTGGGTTTAAGGAAGCAACCGTAAAAATCTCACTTATTTCATTAACTGGACATGAAATATTTATGTTAAAGGCAGAGTAGTATGATCTATATTTTTTCTGAGGTTTACCTTCTATTCCATCTTCAGGTGTGGTCCATCTTGTTTCAACAAGTTTCATTTTATCAAAAAAGTCTAGTGCATCTTCACCATCGTCACCATATTTTTCTTTTATTTCACTTAGTGGTTTCCAACCATTCAATAGTTCTCTAAATACTTCTTTTTTGGTTTGATTATTAAAAGCCCTTAGAAGTGGGACTAAATCAGTGGAATCATTTACTACTTTGGTTCTCATCATATTTATCTACCTTTAATCATTATAAATTTTATAATTCAAAGATATATAATAATATCATTGTTTTATATATAAATGTTGTTGTGTATTTTTATTTCTTTTTTAATAAAAAAATAATTCTAGAAAAATAACAGTAAAATAAAAAGAACCAATCCTTCTATCATTGAAAAACGAAGTACATCTGTTGTTCTTGATGAATTTTCAACATCATATAATGGTAGGATTGCTGCATAAACTGTTGTTATTAAAACTGGGATGATCAATATAAGATACCAAACTGTGTTGAATAAATAAAATCCAGGTATAAAAAGCAAAAAAACTGATACAAATAGATATGAAACACCTAGATATGCTGCTTTTTTTCTACCTATTCTAACAGGAAGGCTCACTCTTGTTTTTTTGTCTCCTTCATAATCTCGTACATCTAGTAGAATCTCACGACCCAAGAAAATAAAAAAAGCAACAACAGCATAAAATGATGGAGTAAGTAAATCTCCTACTGCTGCACCACCATACATAAACGAAATTGCAGTAGTAAATGCTACTACAAAATTTCCAAGAAACCCTGTTTTTTTGGAAACAAGCTCATATAATACGATTAATGTTATTCCAAATATTGTAAAGAAGAAAACTTGCATATTAACAAATATTGAGATGATTATACTAAATGAAAAAAGAGCTATAGCTAGATATAATGCTGTTTCTGGTTTTATTATGCCTTTTGGAAGTGGTCTATTTGGATGGATTTTTTTATCTATTTCATAGTCAAAATAATCGTTAAAAGGTGAACTACCTGCTGCAATAAAAAAAACTGCAAGCATTGCAAGAAGAATTGGAATGGAAAATAGTGTTGAATCTGCTGCTAAAGCACCAATATATACAGTGAAAAAACTAAGTAGGGTTATTTCGGGCCTTATTATTTTTAACATTGCTATAATTTTTTCAGTTATACTTATCATTCTTACTAACTTTATTATAAGATAGCTATTAAAATTTTTCCTATTTTATTTAAATAATATTAAAAAACATTAATTTTAAAAATTTGGTATGTTATTAGTAATCATTTGTTTTTTAATTTTTGGTATTCCTTTTCAGTCAGTTCCTCGACATATCCTTCTCCCCTAAATGCAGATATACCGTGAGCTGCAACACCAATTCCCCATCCAAAGAAAACAAAAACAGGCCATGGTGCAACATTTCCGCCAGTAATAAACCACCACTGTGCAAATAAAAATGCGTTTACCGCAAGATAGATTACTAGATGGATATAGAAATCTGATTTTTCCTTTGCAATTTTTCTAGCTTTCTTTCTTAATTCCTGATCAGATGGCATATATCTCCAAAATAATCTCAAATATAAAAAAGTATGGACTGGTCGGGATTTGAACCCGAGGCCTCTTCCATGCCAAGGAAGCGATCTTCCGAGCTGATCTACCAGCCCAATATGGAAAACTCTAAAACATGATATAGCAAATAAAATTTACTACTAAAATATTTTAATCAGAACTCTATCACAAAAAGAAAATGAAAAAGAAAAACCTTGAAATAATCCTACAAAAAGTTCCAGATTACATTAATCCCTCCCCGTTACTAGAGCAATACATAACACCAGCAAATATTGCTTCAGATATGATCTTTACAGCACATCAATATAATGATATAAAAGATAAAGAAATACTTGATCTGGGTTGCGGGACAGGTATATTTTCAGTAGGTGCTTATATTACTGGTGCAAAAAAAGTAACTGGAATCGATATCGATAAAACAGCTATAAAAATTGCAAAAAAATATGCTGAAGAAAATAATTTTGAAATAGAATATAAAACAAAAGATGTAAAAGACACTACAATAAAAGCAGATACAATAATTATGAATCCACCATTTGGTGCACAAAAAAGCAACAAAAAAGGAGATAGGATTTTTTTAGAAAAAGGTTTTGAACTGGGAAAAATAATCTACACTCTTCATCTAACTAAAACCCTACCTTTTCTAAATAAAATGATAAAATCATTGAATGGAAAAATCAATTTTACAAAAAATTACTCTTTTCCAATAAAACACACTTACAAGTTTCATACAAAAAAAGTAGTATCCTATAATGTAGCCTTAATAAGGATAAGCTCAAACAAATGATATAAATACTTGATTGTTATCTCAAAAGAAAAAAAGGAAAATTAAAAAATGAACAAATCAAGACAAAAAGACCAAAGAATTGGGGTCTTTGTAGATGTGCAAAACATGTATTATTCTGCAAGAAACCTATACAAATCAAAAGTAAACTTTAAAACAATTTTAAAAGAAGCAACAGCCAATAGAAAAATAATTAGAGCTATTGCATATGTTATAAAAGCAGATGAAAAAGACGAAAACTCATTCTATGAAGCACTTGAGGACATGGGTTTTGAAATAAAATCAAAGAACTTGCAGGTTTTTTACGGTGGCGCAAAAAAAGGAGACTGGGATGTTGGCATTGCAATGGATGTAATGCGTCTTGCACCAAAACTTGATACAGTTATACTTGTAAGTGGTGATGGTGATTTTTCAGATCTTTTGGAACACTCTAAAAGCCTAGGCTGCCGAACAGAAGTAATAGCCTTTAAAAAGACAACTTCACATAGATTAATTGAAGTAGCTGATTTTTTTATTGATCTTGATAAAAGTAAAAAGTTTTTACTTGGAAAAAAGAAATAACAGTTGATTTTAAAAACCAGAAAATCATTGAATACAATAGATTTAGCAGGTGAATATATGAAATACATAAAAACAAAACAAGCTGAATATTTATTAGACGACGGTGAAAATATAAATGATCTAGGCCAATGTAAGCTAAAAGAAGCAAAAGCAGAAGCAGAAAAAACATCTCGGAAAAATAAAAAACAAGTATTTATCCTTAAGATGGTCGGCTACGTAGACCCTGAAAGTTAATTAATAAATAATAAATATTAGCCGAAAGTATAATAATAGGTTATCTTATCTGCTTTCGACCTAGAGACATAAAAAAAATATTTGGAAAGTGAGAAAAGTGGCAAGAAAAAAGACCAAAAAATTCAGAGGATCAATGACCCACGGCCGAGGTAAAAAAGCTGGCCGGGGCGCTGGATTAAAAGGCGGTAGAGGTAATGCTGGCCTTTTAAAACATAGATATATGTATATGAAGAAAAACATGCCTGATCATTTTGGAAAACATGGTTTTAAAAGACCGCAAGGTGTAAAAAAAGAAGTTAAAACCATAAATATTGGTGAACTTGAAGAGAAATACAGTAATAAAAAAACCATTGATTTAAACAATGAAGGAATTGATAAATTACTTGGTTCTGGTAAGATAAATAGCAAAATTAAAGTCAAGGTTAACAATGCATCAGAAAAAGCAATTAAAAAAATCGAAGAGAAAGGTGGAGAGGTAATTTTACCTAAAGAGGAAAGTAAAAAAGAAGAAAAACAGTAATATAACAATAGTTATTTAGGGTTTAAAAATGGCAGAGGAAAAAAAGAGCAGGCTTTATAAACTCAAACCACTCATTGAAAGGTGGCCTGCTATAACTAAACCAGAAGGTCATGTTACTTTTAGAACTAAGATACTCTGGACTCTGTTTTGTTTA